>JABXHP010000111.1 GCA_013373575.1 Oceanospirillaceae bacterium
ACCAACGTTTTACCCTCACCCGTGCGCATCTCGGCAACCTTGCCTTCGTGCAGTGTCATACCACCGATCAGCTGTACATCGAAGTGGCGCATGCCCATCACGCGCTTAGACGCTTCACGACAAGCTGCAAAGGCCTCTGGCAGGATCTTGTCTAGATCTTCGCCCTGCTCCAAGCGCTCGCGGAACTCTAGTGTCTTACCTTTGAGCTCCTCATCACTGAGTGCTTCGAAGCTGGGCTCGAGTTCGTTGATGAGTTTTACGACCTTCCCCATGCGTTTAAGTTCACGATCGTTTTTGCTACCGAAGAGTTTTTTAAGAATATTTGTCAGCATGGTTTGGTCATCTAAGAGAAATCAATTTTTAAGTTATTGGGGGCGGCGAAGTGACAAATCAACCATCACTTAAAAATCATCCGCACCTAAGACATTGTATTCAGTCTGTGTTCTGCCTAGCGCTCTCTCTTGAAGCGATCTTAAAGAGAAGCTCGCAAACAAAAACAGGGCCCGTAAAACGAGGCCCTGTTTTATACCACAACTGGCGGTTTTAAACAGCCGCAGCGGGGCGCTGATAAGAGATTGGCGCCTTGTGCTCGTCTGTTTCGAAGGTGACAATTTCGTAAGCAGACTCGTCCGCCAGCAGCGTGCGCAGCAGACGGTTATTGAGGAAATGCCCTGACTTATGTCCGTAAAACTCACCAATCAGGCTCTTACCCAGCAGATAGAGATCTCCCACGGCATCAAGAATCTTGTGCTTTACGAACTCATCTTCGTAACGCAAGCCGTCATCGTTAAGGATGCGGTAGTCATCGACTACGATTGCATTATCAAAACTGCCACCCAGTGCGAGGTTCTGTGAACGCAGGTATTCGATATCGCGCATAAAACCGAAGGTACGGGCCCGTGCGACCTCTTTCACAAATGAGGTGCTAGAGAAGTCTAGCGCAGCTTCCATGGTTCGCTCTTTGAAGGCTGGGTGGTCGAACTCGATCTGGAAGCCCACTTTAAAGCCATCAAAGGGTCTAAAGATCGCCGCCTTACCGTCCGCCTCGACACGAACCTCTTTCTTGATACGGATAAATTGCTTAGGTGCATCCTGCTCATCGATACCGGCTGACTGAACTAGGAAGACGAACGGCGCAGCACTGCCATCCATGATTGGCACCTCTTCGGCGCTCAACTCGATGTAGGCGTTGTCGATGCCTAGGCCAGCCAATGCGGAGAGCAGGTGTTCGATTGTGGCAACACGCACACCATCTTTAGCAATGTTTGTAGAGAGCGTTGTATCAGCAACATTGAGCGCCAGCGCAGGGATTTCGACAACTGGATCGAGATCTACACGGCGGAAGATAATACCGGTGTTAACCGGCGCAGGGCGCAGCGTCAAATAGACCTTTTGGCCAGAGTGCAGGCCTATACCGGTCGCTTTGATGCTATTTTTGAGCGTACGTTGCTTGATCATTCGAAGCGGATACCAAACTTAAGTCTTAATAATCTTGCAATGATAAAGCAAAACCCTGCTCGATAACAGTGACCGGCAGGGTTAATCCCGAGTTTATTCAGTTTCAGTTCAGCGACGCGCGAAGGTCGGAATATCCAGTTCGTGCAGATCCAGAGTCGTTTTTTCTTGCTGCGGGCGGCCCAACAGAGCCTCCTTGCGATCGCGCGTGAGGATCTCTGGCAGCTCTATTTTTGTAAGGTCTAGCTCAGCACTCGGCTTTGCTGCTGCAGTACTCACCGCAGGAGTGCTAACGAGAACTGGAGACTCTGCCACTTCAGGTACCTGCTCGACGCGCTTTGCGCGGTCCAAGCCAGTGGCAACCACGGTCACTTTGATCTGCTCGCCAAGCGACGGGTCGATAGCCGTGCCAATGACAACCGTGGCATCATCAGCGGCATACTCCTGAACAATCTCACCGACTGCAGAGAACTCACCCAGGCTTAGGTCTTCACCTGCGGCTACGTTAACCAAAATACCTTTTGCACCTTTGAGACAAACATCTTCCAGCAGTGGACTGTTAACTGCTTGCTCAGCCGCCTCAACTGCGCGCTCATCCCCGGTAGCCAGCCCGGTACCCATCATCGCCATACCCATCTCAGCCATCACTGTACGCACATCGGCAAAGTCGACGTTGATCATGCCGGGGTTGGTGATTAGATCTGCAATACCTTGAACGGCGCCCTTGAGCACGTCGTTGGCAACACCGAAGGCATCCATCAAGGAGGTCTTGCGACCCAGCACTGGTACCAGCTTATCGTTAGGCAGAATGATGAGTGAATCGACTGCCTGACGCAGCTCTTCGATACCCGCTTCAGCGACAGCGGTACGCTTTTTACCCTCAAACTTGAACGGGCGTGTTACCACTGCAACCGTCAGAGCACCCACTTCACGCGCTAGCTCGGCAATAATTGGCGCTGCACCTGTACCGGTGCCGCCCCCCATACCAGCGGTGATAAAGACCAGGTCTGCCCCCTTGAGTTGTTCACGCAGCAGGTCGCGGTTCTCGATAGCCGCTTGACGACCCACTTCTGGGTTTGCACCGGCACCCAGGCCCTTAGTCAGATCGGTACCCAGATGTAGCACTGTGCCAGCGCTGAGGCGCTGTAACGCCTGCGCATCGGTATTGGTGCAGAGAAACTCTACACCTTCCAAGGAACTGCTAAGCATATGCTCAACGGCGTTACCGCCGCCGCCGCCGACACCTAAAACTTTAATTCGCGCCCCGGATTGAATCTCTTCAACAAGTTGGAACATTTCTACCCCCTTCTGGTGCTACCCCCAAAATTTGTAGCACCAGTGATTTACTGTTCGAGTGGTAGCTTCTGCGTCTACCAGCCCAGTCTTAAAAATTATTTTTTCTTATCCGCCGAGTTTTCAGACGTTTCGCGCCAACGCACAGCCACACCGTTGGTGTAGCGGATATCCACTTCAACTACCTGATCAGCTCTGTCTGCTAGCTGTGCCGCGTAGACATCCAGAAAACGGCGTAGTCTGGGCATGAGCTCTTCGCGCCCAGCGATAATATGGATGCCGTTGTCTAACTCGATATTCCAAGCGCCGCGCGCCTCTAGGTCGAGGCCGATAATTCGCAAGCCGGAACGACTAAAGAGCTGACTCAGATCGTGAAACTGCTGCATGATGCGAACCGTTTCATGAGCGGGGCCATTCAAGCGCGGTAGCGAAGCGTACTCGGGCTTGAGCTCGGGCCAAAAAATATCACCCTCATGATTCAGCAGTCCGCGGCCGCCCCAACGTGCCACTGGCACCTCCTCTGTCAGCTCAACTTCTAGCGCCGCCGGCCAGCTGCGTTTGATAGATGCTTCGTTGATCCATGGCTGAGTTACCAGGCTTTCATGTAACTGCTGCAGATCGATATCCAGCAGCGGCGCGTTGATCTCACGCCAGACCCCCTGCTCTACCGCACTTTTATCGATATGGCGTGTCGCCCCCTCAACAGCAACATAGCCAATCTGGCGATCAATCCAGCTGACATACTCACGGATGCCCGCGTACCAGAGCGCCAGCACAACGCCAGCCAGTGTCAGAATAAAGAGCGGACGCCAGATCCATTCGCTCTCTTGCTGCACTTGGGCCTCCACCTCGACTTCAGTCGATTCAAATAGCAGGTTGGCATCCACCTCCACCAGAGGTTCAATGCGCGCCTGATCTTTGCGGCTCCAAGGCAACGAAATGGTCATCAGCAGGTCCCTCTGAGGATCTCGACCACCAACTCACTAAAGCTCATACCCTGACGCTTCGCGGCCATGGGCACTAACGAGTGATCGGTCATACCTGGCGCTGTATTCACCTCAAGCAGCTGGAACTGACCATTGCTATCGAGCATAAGGTCGACGCGTCCCCAGCCGCAGCAGCCCAACGCATCAAAGGCGTCTACCACCAGTTGCTGCATCTGTTTAACCCGCTCATCACTGAGCCCCGTATCGAACTCATAGCGCGTGTCGTTAGCTTGGTACTTGGCGTTGAAATCGTAGAAGGCGTGTGGGGTCTCAAGACGGATAACTGGAAGCGCTTCTCCATTGAGGACTGCAACGGTAAATTCAGGACCGCTGATCCACTGCTCAGCGATAACGCTTGAGTCGTATCGCGCAGCTTCGGCATAGGCTAGGCGCAGCTCTTCCGCGCTGGTCACGCGACTCATACCGATGCTCGAACCCTCATGTGCTGGTTTAATCATCATCGGAAAGCCTAGCGCCTGAGCCACCGCGGCTAAATCCGAGTGGTCGTTGAGAACAGCAAATTTTGGCGTCGGCAGGCCCGCACCGATCCACACCTGCTTGGTGCGCAGTTTATCCATACCGATTGCCGATGAGGCGACACCGCTACCGGTATAAGGTTTACCCAGCATCTCCAAGGCGGCCTGTAGCAGACCATCCTCTCCACCCGGGCCGTGGACAATAAGAAACGCGCGATCAAACTCTGCATGCAGCAGTTGCTGCAGTGGATTTGCACCCTCTGCACCGAGGTCAATAGCGAAAGCGTCAACGCCCGCCTCAAGCAGCCCTTTGAGAACCTGGGCACCACTGCGCAGCGACACCTCGCGCTCAGCGGAGGTTCCGCCCATAACAACTGCTACACGGCCGAAATGCTGAACATCCATGCTCATCTCTCGCTCTCCTGCAGGCTCTGCCAGTTCTCTCGCAGCTGATGCGCCAGCGTGGTGATGTTACCCGCGCCCTGTGTCAGCAGCAGATCCCCGGGCTGCAGTACCTGGCGTAACACGCTAGCTATGCTCGCCTCTGATTCAATAAAGATCGGCTCTTTGCCACGTTGACGCAGGCTGCGGCAGATAGAGCGACTGTCAGCGCCGGGAATAGGCTCTTCACCTGCTGCGTAGACATCCAGCAGCAGCAGCTGATCGGCAGACTGCAGTACATTGACGAAATCTTCGTAGAGGTCACGTGTACGCGTATAACGGTGTGGCTGATAGACCATCACCATACGACGACCGGGCCAACCCTCCTGCACAGCACGAATAACCGCTTGAACCTCTGTTGGATGGTGACCGTAGTCATCAACTAGCGTTACGCTGCCCTCATCTAGCGGCAGTTCGCCAAGCACCTGAAAGCGGCGTCCGACGCCCTGGAACTGCTCTAGTGCGCGACAGATAGCGCCGTCATCGAGCTCTTCATCGGTCGCCACAGCGATAGCGGCAAGGGCGTTAAGTACGTTGTGACGACCCGGCATATTGAGCGTCACGTTAAGGTCAGAGAGCCCAGCAGGGCGAATCACCCGAAAGTGGCTCTGCAGGCCGGTTTGACGCAGATCGACAGCGCGAAAATCAGCGCCCTCATTGAAGCCGTAAGTGAGAACCGGGCGGCCCACATCAGGAATAAGTTCCGAGACCACCTCATCATCCGAGCAGACAACAGCCAATCCATAGAAGGGTAGATTCTGCAGGAAGCGGATAAAGGTCTGTTTGAGCTTACCGAAATCACCCTCGTAGGTTTCCATATGGTCCGCATCGATATTGGTAACAATGGCGACCATTGGCTGCAGATGCAGGAAGGAGGCGTCCGACTCATCAGCCTCTGCAACCAGGTAGCGGCTTCCGCCAAGCTTGGCGTTGGTACCGGCACTCGTAAGGCGCCCGCCGATGACGTAGGTGGGATCCATATTGGCTTCAGCCAGAATTGAGGCAACCAAGCTTGTGGTTGTGGTTTTACCGTGCGTACCGGCTACCGCAATACCGTGGCGGTAGCGCATCAGCTCTGCCAGCATCTCTGCGCGGCGAACAATCGGCAGACGCAGCTCCAGTGCGCGTTCTACTTCGGGGTTCGCCTTGGTTACCGCTGTAGAGGTGACGACTACATCCGCACTCTCAACGTTACTGCCTTCGTGCCCAATAAAGATTCGCGCTCCCAGGTCACGCAAGCGTTCGGTGACTGCGGAGTGGCGAATGTCGGAGCCTGAGATCTCATACCCTTGGTTCAGCAAAACCTCGGCGATGCCGCACATGCCGACGCCGCCGATTCCAACAAAATGGATCGCCCGGATGCGGCGCATCTCTGGCACTTCATAATCACGACGATGGCCGGCTTTAGGACTCACGGCAAACCTCCAAGCAAATATCTGCGACGCGCTGCCCGGCATCGGGGCGCCCCTGCTCACGCGCGCGCTCAGCCATAGCGAGCAGCTGTTCACGTGAATTGTGTTGTTTGAGCCAGTCGAGCAGGCGCTCGGCTGTTAAATCTCTCTGTGCTATCAGGTCAGCAGCGCCGGCATTTACAAGGTAACGGGCATTGGCTGTCTGATGGTCGTCGACCGCGTGGGGGAAGGGAACGAAGAGCGCAGCGACACCGGCGATGGCTATCTCTGACACGGTCAAAGCGCCGGCGCGGCATATTACCAGATCTGCCCAGCTGTACGCCTCATCCATCTGCTCAATAAAGGGGAGAACCTGAGCCTTCACACCGGTTTGAACGTATGCATTTTGCGTCACTGCGAGGTGCTTTTCACCAGTCTGGTGGATAACCTCGGGGCGCTCCTCTTCTGGCAGCAATGCCAACGCTTGCGGCAAGAGTTCGTTAATAGCTAGAGCACCAAGGCTACCGCCAACCACTAAAAGACGCAGTTTGCCTTGGCGCTCAGCAAAGCGCTCTGCAGGTGGCGCAAGGTTAAGAATTGGGCCCCGAATAGGATTGCCAACTACCTCGCCCTGCAGGCCTGTTTTAAAGGCATCGGGAAAAGCTTGTAGTACGCGGCGAGCAAAGCGACGCGACTGGGTATTGGTGACACCCGCAATGGCATTCTGCTCGTGAATTACCAGCGGGCAACCCTGTAGGTAGGCTGCGAGTGCGCCGGGCCCTGAAGCAAAACCGCCCATCCCCAACACCACATCAGGCTTGAAGCACTGTACAACTGAGCGCGCTTGCATCACCGCTTTAACCATCTTAAACGGTGCCAGCAGTAGGCTCAGTTTAGATTTACCGCGCACACCCTCTACCGAGATAGTGCTGAGCTTAATCCCCGCCTCTGGCACCACGCGAGCTTCGATACGCTGCGCCGTACCGAGCCACTCTATCTCATGTCCCTGACTTCTCAATAGATCGGCCACAGCAAGCGCGGGAAAGACATGCCCGCCGGTGCCGCCCGCCATTACCAGAACCCGGCTCATGCGGCCCTCCCCTGCGCAGCGGCAGATTTGGTGACAAGACGCGCCCAGAGCAGCGCAATTCGACTTGGCGCACTCTTAATCCCCAGGCGTTGGCGCTTGAGCTCAAGGTCGATGCGCTGAACAATCGCGATCATACCAGCACAGACTAACAGCGAGGAGCCGCCGTAACTCATGAGCGGCAGCGTTAGCCCCTTGGTTGGGAGTGCACCTACGTTTACGCCAATATTGATTAGCGCCTGACCCGCCAGAATAAAACCGAAGCCGTAGGCGACATACCCCATAAAGAACTGACGTTGACGTTCGGCTTGTCGGCCAATCAGGAAGATACGAGCAATTAGCACAACATAAAGAGCAACCACCACCAGCGCGCCGAACAGGCCTAACTCTTCAGCCAAAACGGAGTAGACAAAGTCCGTATGCGCTTCGGGAAGGTAGAAAAGCTTCTGTACGGAGTTACCTAAACCAGCACCAAACCAATCACCTCGACCGAAGGCGATCTGCGCCTGCGAGAGCTGATACCCAGCCCCGTAGGGATCTGCCCAGGGGTCAGCGAAAGATTTGAGACGCGCCAGACGGTAGGGCTGCGCCAACGCCATCGCTCCTACCAGCGTCGATACGATAGTCACCAGCGTCACCAACTGCAGTGGCTTCATCCCACCGAGGAATATCATCCCCATCACCGTAGCAGTTAGCACCACAATGGCGCCGTAGTCGGGCTCTAGATAGAGTGCAAATACATAGAAGGCGAGCGGTACAGCGGGTTTAATTACCCCCCTCCAACTGGAGCGCACTTCATGCAGACGACGCACAAGATAGCCGGAGATAAACATCACCATACAGAGCTTGGCGATCTCCGATGCCTGCAGGTTGAAGCTCCCTAAACCGATCCAACGACGGCTACCATTAACCTCGCGTCCAATCCCCGGTATAAGCACGATAATAATCAATGCCAGTCCCGCAAACAGCAGAAAGACCGAAGAGCGCTCCCAGAGCCGCATCGGGATTCTAACCAGAATGGCCGCGGCAATAAGCGCAAGTACAACAAACAGCCCGTGACGGAAGATGAAGAAAAAGGGGCCGCCGAAGTTGTCTGACGCCACATCCATAGAGGCTGATGAGATCATCACAAAACCGGTGAGCATAAGCGCCAACATGCTGCCGATCATCCAAGGGTCAAACGGCAGAGTGCCCTGAGGCAGGCGCATCAGGGCTGGTTCGTTCACCTTAGATAGCGGCAGAGTGACCCGTTTCATCAGAGCGCCTCCACCAGATCTATAAAGTGGTTACCGCGTGCTTCGAAGCCCGAGTACATATCGAAACTGGCACAGGCCGGCGATAGGAGCACCAAATCGCCCGCACTCGCCAGTTTAGCCGCTAAAGCGACAGCTTCCTCCATGCTACCCACCAGCTTCGTCTGTGGATGATCAATGTCGCTACTGAGCTTTTCGGCATCCTCACCGAGCAAAATCAGCGCTCTGGCGTGTTGTTTCAGCGGTTCGGCCAGCTCGCTAAAGGACTGATCTTTACCCTGCCCGCCCGCAATTAGCACTAACTTCTCACCCGCAGCCAATGTGGCACCTAGCCCCTTAATTGCCGCCAGCGTTGCTCCCACATTGGTGCCTTTGGAGTCATTAAACCAGGTGACCTTTTGATGTTTGCGCACCCACTGACAGCGATGCGCCAGCCCAGTGAACTGGCTCAGCGTCTGTAACATCGAATCCAACGGCAGATTGACCGCCTCGCCCAATGCAAGTGCCGCAAGGGCGTTGGCAACATTATGCTCGCCGCGAATTTTGAGCTGCGCAACATCCAATAGTGGTTGAACGCCTTTTGCCAGCACCACCCCTTTATCGGAGCGTAACACCCCGTAGTGCCCCAGATCTGGCGCACCCAAGCCAAAGCTAAGCTGGGTGACATCCTTAGCCACCAATGGACGGCTGAGTGAGTCGTCCCGGTTGAATATTGCAACCTGAGCGCGACGGTAGATACGGTGTTTGGCCTGATGGTACTCCAGCATATTGGCGTAGCGGTCCATGTGGTCCGCTGACAGGTTTAATACGGTCGCAGCACGCGGGCGCAGCTCTGCACAGGTCTCTAGCTGGAAGCTGGAGAGTTCAAGCACATAGAGCTCAACATCTTTATCGAGTAGATCCAGTACGGGAATACCAATATTGCCACCAACCGCAACATTGACGCCCGCTTCAGCTGCCATCTGGCCTACTAGAGTGGTCACGGTGCTCTTACCGTTAGAGCCGGTAATCGCAATTACAGGCGCGTTAATTTCTCGCGCGAATAGATCGATATCACCCAGCAGCCTCGCACCACGGGCCAGCGCAAAATCGATAGCCGGATTGGCCTTCGCCACACCTGGGCTGATAATCAGCTCTGTAGCGGCACTCAACCAGTCAGCATCAAGTGGGCCGGTGCGCAATTCAACCTCGGGAAATTCAGTTTTGAACTCTGAGATAGCCGCCCCAGACTCGCGCGTGTCACAGGCGGCAAAAGCGAGTCCGCGGCGTTTTAGATAGCGCGCAACGCTGATACCGGTCTGGCCGGTACCGATGATAATGCGGAATTGATCGCTGGTTATCAGTGCCACAACCTACCCCTTAGCGCAGTTTCAGCGATGCCAGACCCACCAGCACCAGAATAAAGCTGATAATCCAGAAGCGCACAATGACGCGTGGCTCCGGCCAGCCCTTAAGTTCAAAGTGGTGATGGATAGGTGCCATACGGAAGATACGACGCCCCGTCAGCTTGAAGGAGCCAACCTGCAGGATGACCGAGACCGTCTCCAGCACGAAGATGCCCCCCATAATGAAGAGGACCAACTCTTGGCGCACAATAACAGCGACCACACCCAAGGCAGCCCCTAGCGCCAGCGCGCCAACGTCACCCATAAAGACCTGTGCCGGATAGGTGTTAAACCAGAGAAAGCCCAGTCCCGCTCCGATAATTGAGCCGAGAAAGATAATCAGCTCACCAGAACCTGCCACATATGGAATATTGAGGTAGTTGGCGAAGTTGACGTGACCACTGAGATAGGCGAATACCGCCAAGGCGCCGGCCACCATAACCGTTGGCATGATCGCCAGACCATCCAGCCCGTCGGTCAGGTTCACCGCGTTAGATGTTCCGACAATAACCAAGTAGACGAAGGGGATGAACAGAATCCCCAGAGGCAGCGCGGTATCTTTGAGGTAAGGAATTAGTAACTGGGTCTCAATCGGTTCATCAGCAAGCATGTAGAGCGCCACCGCAGCGGCGATACCCCCGATAGATTGCCAAAAATATTTCCACCGTGCAGGCAGGCCGCGCGAATCCTTCTCCACCACCTTGCGCCAGTCATCAACCCAACCGACTGCACCAAAAATCGCAGTTACCCCGAGTGTTATCCAGACATAGACGTTGGTTAGATCGCTCCAGAGCAGTGTGCTGATAGCTATCGCGAGAAGAATAAGTCCGCCACCCATAGTTGGCGTTCCCGCTTTGCTTAAGTGCGATTGAGGACCATCAGAACGTACCGCTTGGCCAATCTGCTTCACCTGCAATTTACGAATCAATTTTGGACCGATCAGAAGAGAGATCGCTAGGGCTGTCAGTATTCCCATAATGCCGCGCATTGTGATGTAACGAAAAACGTTCAATGCGCTAAAATAATCGGCTAGATAATCCGCCAAAAAAAGCAGCATCTCAGACCTCCCTATCCAAAAGTGCAGTGACAACCTTATCCATGACAGCACTGCGTGAACCCTTAACCAGAATCGTGCCTCGTCTTATTGACTCTAGCTTCTGCAGCAACTCCAGTTGCGTCTCAAAAAATATCGCGTTTGCACCCTGCGCCTGAGCGGCTTCTACGCAGTGGCGCATCAACTCACCCGTGGCAAAGAGGTTTTCGATGCCAGCTTTTGCGACGTAACGCCCCAACTCTCGGTGTTCCATATCCTCTCGTGGGCCCAGTTCTGCCATAGCACCGAGCACCAAAGTGTGGGGACGCGGAAGCAACTTGAGGACATCCACTGCAGCCCGCATCGAGTCTGGATTAGCGTTGTAACTATCATCTATCAGACGCAGTTTTTCGCTCAGTTGATGTGCCTGCAGGCGTCCCTTGAAGCCACGATACTGGGCCAACGCATCTACCGCATCAGCAGGATCGAGATTCAGTGCAACCAAAGCAGCGAAGGCTGCGAGCGCATTGCTCACCATATGACGCCCCATCACGTTAAGCGTGACAGGGAAGACTCTACCGCGCACACAGAGGCGGAAGTTAAAACAACCATCCTCGCGCTGAACAAGCTTATCCGCCCTCACATCCGCACTGGAGTGAACGCCAAAGGTAAGGGCTTTGCGTTTCAACTGAGCTAGGCGCGCTGTCCAAGCAGAGCTGTGGGGGTCGTCGAGATTGACGATGCCGATGCCGCCTGGTTTAAGACCGGTGTAGATCTCCCCTTTAGCAACCACAATATTCTCTAGGCTGCCAAACCCCTCAACATGCGCTGCCATAGCGTTGTTCAGAATGGCCACATCGGGCTGTGCCATAGCGACTGTACGCGCGATCTCGCCAAGCCCACTGGCGCCGAGTTCTATCACCGCATACTCATGTTCGGGCGCTAACTCAAGCAGCGTTAGCGGTGCACCGATCTCGTTATTAAGGTTGCCGCGCGTTGCAAGTGTTGGTCCTAAGGAGGCGAACATCAACGCCAGCATCTCTTTAACCGTGGTTTTTCCGGCTGAACCAGTTACCGCAACGAGCGCGCCTTCATACTTCTGACGGTTGAATTTTCCGAGGCGGCCTAATGCGGCCAAGGTATCTGTAACCAGGATCTGACTGATCTGCGTAGACTGAGCTTGACTCACCAGCACCGCCTCTGCACCTGCAGATGCGACTTGCTCTACGAACTGATGCGCATCAAAACGCTCGCCTTTAAGCGCTACAAAGAGCGAACCCGGCGCAGCTTGGCGGCTGTCCGTTGTTATTCTCTCAATGGTCTTATCCATGCCCTGAAGCTCACCTTCACAGGCTCTAGCAAGTTCGCTTAGTGAGTATGACTGCATCATGTGCGCTCTCCTGCACTCAGTACCTGCAACGCAACCTCTGCATCAGAAAACGGCAGACGTTCGCCCTTAATCTCTTGATAACTCTCGTGCCCTTTACCCGCCAACAGCACGATATCCGCTGCGGTTGCAGCAGAAATAACACTCTCAATGGCGCGTTTGCGGTCGATCTCAGTCGTCACTTGCTCAGGGTTTTCAAAACCTGCAAGCGTATCTTCCAGTATCTTCTGAGGATCCTCGTTACGCGGGTTGTCGCTGGTTAGCCAGACTCTATCGCTCCCGTCTTCTGCGGCAGCCGCCATCATAGGGCGCTTGCCGCGATCCCGATCGCCACCGCATCCAAACAGCACAAAGAGTTGCCCCTCTGTCAGATGAGCGCGGCAAGCAGCCAGCGCTTTCTCTAACGCATCAGGTGTATGAGCGTAGTCAACCAAAACAGTGGGGCCTTGCGGACTAGATATGCGCTGCATGCGCCCAGTTACAGGTTCGAGCGCATTGAGCGCAGTAGAAATGGTATCGACTGGGTAGCCAAGCTGCAGTAGCAGACCCGATACAAGCAGCAGATTGGCGATATTGAACTCACCGAGCAGATTCGACTCTAGCTCAAATCGCTGGGCTCCCAGTTTAATCTGCAGTCTCATGCCACTGGGGTGCAACTCTTTACTAATCAGTGCCACTACCTGGCTTTGGTCGGTCAGCGAGAAGCCGATGCGATCCAACCCATGGCGTATGGACGCAAGAATGGTCGCAGGACGAGGGTCGTCAGCATTTAACACCTGGCGCCCAACATTGTATTCGTTAAACAACCGTGCTTTAGCAGCCGCATACGCCGCTTCGGTCCCGTGATAATCGAGATGGTCGCGGGTGAGGTTGGTATAACCAACCACATCAAATTCGACACCCTCTATACGCCCCTGATCAATCGCATGGCTGGAGACCTCCATCACCACAGCTTCAGCGCCTTGCGCCAGGAATTCGGCAAGCATGCGGTGTAGATCTACTGCATCCGGGGTGGTGTGGCTCGCATCACTGAGATTGGTGAGAAAACCGTTACCTAGGGTACCGATGAGCGCAGTGCGTCTACCGAGATGCTCAAGCGCCTGAACACAAAAGTGCGCAGAAGAGGTTTTGCCGTTGGTACCCGTAATACCGACAACCTTGAGCTTGCGACTCGGAGAGTGGTAGAAGCGATCTGCCAAAACCCCCAATCCCAGCCGTTTGGTTATCCAAGCGATGACAGGCACGTTAAGGATCAACTGCAGGTGCTCAGCCTCAGCCTGGCTAGCATCCAACAATACAGCCACAGCCCCTTTGGCAACCGCGTCCGCTGCGAACTCGGCACCCGTAGTTTTAAGACCGCGACGTGCAATAAACAGATCACCCGGCTTGGTGGAGCGACTATCTTGCGACAAGCCAGTCACTTCCGTCTTGTGCAAACACCCGAGTTCGGGCAGCAGCTCGGAGAGCGTCCAAGTTAGCGACAAACTATTCATTTCGCTGCCACCTGTACTGCCGGCTCGTGCCAGTTATCAGGCGGCACATTCATTAGCCGCAGCACGCCGCTCATCACCCGGGAGAAGACCGGGGCAGCAACCTCACCCCCGTAGTACTCTTGCCCTTTGGGGTTATCAACCATTACCACCATTATGATGCGCGGATCGCTGATCGGTGCGATACCTGCGAATACGGAGATATAGGCATCGTCAGCATAACCGCCCGCTACCGCCTTATGTGCCGTACCGGTTTTGCCACCCACGCGGTATCCAGTTACAGCCGCCTTACGCGCGGTGCCCTTGGCGCTGATGACCGTCTCCATCATATGTAACACCTGATTTGCCACCTCTTTGGGCATCACACGCTCACCAAGTGGAGACTCAGACTGTTTATACAGCGAAACCGGCAGAAGCCGGCCATCGTTAGCAAATGGGATATAGCTTTGGGCTAACTGCAGCGGTGTGACGGATAGACCATAGCCATAAGAGAGCGTCGCCTGCTCTACCTCTTGGCGCTCACTTAAATAGGGCAGCACACCAGTTCGCTCGCCCGGAAAGCCGGTTGAGCTGGTACGCCCAAGCCCCATATTGGCCATAAGATTGCGCACTGAATCATGCTCGAGTGAGCGCGACAGTTTCACCACACCGACATTACTTGATTTGGTGATAATTCCAGTAATATCGAGCTCCCCATAGTTACGATGATCGCGGATAGACGCTCCGCGCACCCGAATATAACCTGGCGATGTATCAACGATATCGTCAATATTGTACTTGCCGCTCATTAGCGCTGCTGCCACGGTGATGGGCTTCATGGTTGAGCCCGGCTCAAACGTATCGGTCATGGCGCGGTTACGCAGCGCATCTGTACTGAGAACTGAGCGGTCATTGGGGTTGTATGAGGGCTGGTTAACCATCGCCAACACCTCACCCGTATGGGCATCTAGAATAACCGCGGAAGCTGAGTCAGCCTTGTGCGTCTGTACCGCATCTTTGAGCTCGCGGTAGGCGAGGTACTGCAAGCGAAGATCGATACTGAGCGCTAAGTCTTCACCCGGCATAGCTTGTTGCAGATTCTGCAGGTGTTTAACCGTGCGCCCCTTACGATCCTGCAGCACCAGTGAGCGGCCTGGTTCACCACGAAGCACCTCATTAAACGCCAGCTCTAGCCCCTCCTGCCCTTCACCATCCACATTGGTAAAGCCCACCAGATGAGTTGTGACCTCAGCGGCGGGATAGAAGCGTTTGAACGACTGATCCACATGCACACCTGAGATTCTTAAGTCAGAAATACGCTCAGCCACCTCTGGCGTGACCTGGCGCTTGATGTACATGAAGCGGCGCTCAGCGCTACTCTTCAGTTCAGCTAGCAGCTCTTGAGGATTCAGATCCAACAAGCGCGCCATCTGCAGAATATTGGGATTCTGAATATCGGTCTCTTTAGGATCGGCCCAGATAGTTGCCACAGGCGCACTGACCGCAAGAGGCTCACCGTTACGATCCGTAATTAAACCACGATGAGCTGGAGTTAAACGGGTACGCAGTGAGCGCGCATCACCCTGCTGCTGCAGGAATGCCTGCTCAGAGGTGTAGAGCGATACCATTTTGAAAAGGATCGCACTGGCCACCAGGACCAGGAGAAATCCAACCAACCAGAGCCGCCAGCTACGAGCAGCGTGGATCTGTACCAACTGCTCATCTTTCATGTTGAATCAACCTAATTTCTTCTGGGTCAGGCGCGCGCATCTGAATCTCGTCTGAAGCGAGTTTTTCAACTCTTGAGTTCGAGCCCCAAGCACTCTGCTCTAGGAGCAACTGGCCCCACTCGATACGGTAGTTGTTCTGTTCACGCACCAGCGTCTGGTGCTGGTGAAATAGACGGCGATACTCGTAGGAGCTGTAGATCACCGCCAGCGCAGAACTGATCACCAAGAGCACTAGCAGGGTCAATGCAAGAAGCTGCTCAAAAATCTGTCCAAGCGAGAGCAGCGGCTCCTCTTTACGAGCAGGCTTCGCCGTTGCGAGTTCAAAATTAGGCAGGGAGAGATTCATTTCAATTTCTCCGCCACGCGCATCACTGCACTGCGAGCCCGAGGGTTGTGCTTAAGTTCATCACCACCAGCTTTAATCGCTTTGCTAACCGCTTTCAGGCGGATGCGCAGCATGTCTTGGGTCACTGGAATCCCTGGCGGCAGATGCTCATCGCCCTTCACATGTGTGCGGATAAACCGCTTAACGATACGATCTTCGAGCGAGTGGAAGCTGATCACCGCCATGCGACCACCCACCGCGAGCACCTCAAGAGTTTGATCCAACACAGCCTCGACATCCGCAAGCTCACGGTTGATATGGATACGTATACCTTGAAAAGCTCGGGTTGCGGGGTTCTTACCCTTCTCCCACTTAGGATTAGCGGCGGCGACAATTGATGCGAGTCGCGCGGTTGTCTCTATCGGCTGCTCTTCACGCTCGCGCACAATTGCAGCAGCCATACGACGACCAAAACGCTCTTCACCGTACTTGAACAGCACATCAGCAATTTCGGATTCAGCCGCAGAGTTAACCCACTCGGCAGCACTAGGCCCGCGTGTCGTGTCCATGCGCATATCCAGCGGACCATCAGACTGAAAACTGAATCCACGGCTTGGGTCATCCAACTGCGGAGAGCTGACCCCCAAATCCATCAGAACACCCGCCACTTTGCCCTGCAGCTCGCGCTTGGCTATAAACTCATCTAGCTGAGCAAATGAGCCATGTTCAATCTCAAACCTTAGCTCATCACCAAATCGCTGATGCGCATAAGCAATGGCTTCAGGATCTTTATCGATAGCAATTAGGCGTCCTTTTTCGCTCAGGCGATCAAGAATCAGCTGGGAGTGGCCACCACGCCCAAAGGTGCAGTCTACATAGACCCCATCCGGGTCATGCACCAGCGAATCGACAGCCTCATTGAGAAGGACAGTGATATGGTTGAGCGGCTCACTCATGGTGTACCTCTCTATAAGGAGAGCGTTTGAAGTTCATCTGGCAGTCCTTGAGCCTGATCTGACTCAGCCAGATAATCGTCGCGCTGGGAGTTCCAGAGCTCTTCGCTCCAGATTTCGAATTTGCGTCCCTGCCCCAACATCACCAGTTTCTTGTCTAACTCGGCGTATTCACGTAGCGGCGCGGGTAGCAGTAAGCGGCCGCTCGCATCCAGCTCTAAGTCGGTCGCATGACCAATTAGTAAACGCTGGATGCGGCGCGCCGCGGGGTTAAAGCTTGGTAAGGCTTCAAGCTTCTTCTCGATCAACTCCCACTCAGGCAGCGGATAGAGAAGCAGGCAGCGAGCTTCGGTATCGATGGTGACGACTAGTTCGTTATCGCAGCAGTCAGCAATCTGCTCGCGATAGCGTGCCGGCATTGCCATGCGCCCTTTCGCATCCAGATTGATTTGATTAACCCCACGAAACATATCGTCTCACTACTCCTGCCAGTAAAGCCTTGGAGCGCACTCTTGGTTAGCAACCTCGAGCAGCGACTCCTATGGAAATTATCTCCCCCAAGAAATTTCCACATTGACCCACTTTGACCCACTTTTTACCACACAATGACACTATAAGAGCAAAGTAGCCCTTTTGCAACTTCGCCAGAGCGGTCTCCCTAGGCATTTAAGGAGGCACTACCGGAGCCGATAAAACAGCAGAGAAAGTGGATAATCTTTTTCTTTTTCAGACAGTTAGAACAGAAACGCCAATAGTATCCAGAAGCAATACAGAGACACTCGCATGGATCGGTGTCGTAAAGTGGGAGAGAAAAGACGAACAAAAAATCACCAGTTATTAACCGGCAAACTCAACTAGTCTAATGATTTCAGCGAGATAGCAGCAAGAGGCAGGGATTTGTACAGTGAAGAGGAATTATTTTCATCTTCACTGCACGCAGGGAAAGTTAACAGGCAACCAAGGGCTCAGCCAGAACCTCGGAAGATTGAGCCGCCTGAAGGGCTGCAACCTCTGCTTCGGCCGCTGCAACCGCAGCATGATCCTGCAGAAAGTCGAACTGCAGGTTAAACAGGCGGCTCTCACCTGCACCGATTGAGGGAACCAGACCTAGATCGCGCTGATAGCGGCGGTTATAAGCGAAGCTAGTCCCCGGCTCCAACCCCACCACATACCCCTGCTCTGGAGTGTCGGTATTTTTCCACAATGTAAGGACTGGCAACTGATTAAGGTTGTAACGCATAGCCACCCCCTTATCGGCAGCTGCGTTGCGCAACAGCGCCAGCGTATCACCCTCTGAATCACCTAGAGGCCGGATATTGAAGACCTCCTCATCAAATCCAGCCGTTGGTGCGGGCATTGTGCTCCAAGTGTTAAGACCCTCCTTTGCGCGCTCATTGAAAGGCGAGAGCTGCTTCACCGGGACGCAGACCTCGGCACCCTGTTCTAAAAGCGGAACTCCAAAGTTATTGTGGTAGATAATCTGGTACTCACGCGCAGAGGAACCGCGGTTAATCAGCTCATCACTGATTCGAAAACTCGCTTCGCCAGGGAGAATATCGAGGTGCATCCACACCTCAAACTCACAGCGCTTGAAGCAGCGCTCATCGACACGTCCGGAGAGACGAACGCGATAGGGCGGAGCACTCTCGACCGAGAGACGAACGACTGATGCGGGAATATTCTGTATTTGACCATGGAGTGTCAGCATCTCACCCTGATCCTCCCCCGGGTGACCCGTCCACTGATAACCGCAACGAGCAACTAGCTCATTAAAGCCCTCAAGCCAGCCTATACCGCCCTGCTTACCGAGCTCCATATAGGCTGGATTGACCACCTCTTTTACTGGGGAGTCCCAACCAAGACGCAGATCGGCATACTGGGCATAGAGCACTCCCATTCCACGAGTCGGCGAAACTGTCAGCGTCATACCTCCAACTCTAAGTGTGATAACCTCTGCCCCCTCCTGCTTACCGCCATGCAATATCTGATGGCGGCACTCAAAATCGACTGGGAAATCAAACCCGAGATCCGTAGCTTTTAGGGAGAAGTCACGCCGGGACACGCCCGCACGTGTGTCGGTAATCAGGTATTCCAATTTACATCCTTAGAGTTGGTTGCTGCAGCTTGCGTTAGACTCAAGGTCAGACAGGTTCTGCGCCGTGGTCTCAGCGATATTAATTAACGCTTCCTGAGTCAAAAAGGCCTGATGCCCAGTAATGATAACGTTGGGAAAGGTGGTCAGACGCATCAACTCATCGTCCGCAATCACCTCGCCAGATAGATCTTCGAAAAAGAGATCCGCCTCCTCCTCATAAACATCCAGCGCCAGCCCTCCGACCTGTAGCGATTTTAAACCACCGATAACCGCTTGGGTATCCACCAAACCACCACGACTGGTGTTAATGATAATCACCCCCTGTTTCATACTCGCCAAGGCTTCAGCACCAACAAGATGGTGGGTTTGCGGCGTAAGGGGACAGTGCAGGCTGATGATATCGGACTCAGCATAGAGCTTAGCAAGATCGACATACTCCACACCCATCTCAAGCGCCTCCTCACAGGGGTAGAGATCATAGGCGATCACCCTCGCGCCAAACCCCCTCAATATTTGGCAGAAGACCCGACCTATGGTACCCGTACCAATAACCCCTACTGTTTTACCGTGGATGTCACGCCCCACCAAACCATCTAAAGAGAAGTTACCTTCGCGTACACGGTTGTAAGCTTTATGAATATGACGGTTTAGGGCCATCAACAGTGCCACAGCATGCTCTGCAACTGCATAAGGCGAGTAGGCAGGCACACGAACCACTGGGATACCTGCATTGGCTGCCGCATCGAGGTCGACATTGTTATAACCAGCGCAACGAAGCGCTATCGCCTTTACGCCGAGCGAATCAAGCGACGCGATCACCTCAGCATCGACGCAATCATTCACAAAGACCGAAATTGCATCGTACCCCTCAGCCAGAGCGGCGGTACGCCCGCTCAGATGCGCCTCCTCAAAGGCGATTTCATGACCTAGCTTAACCATCGCCTGACGCAAAAAAGCTCGTTCATCTTTACGTGCACTAAAAACCAAAACTCGCATAGAAAAATCACCCTGAAATGAATAAAAAAGGGGCGCCATGCTCGGCGCCCCAGAGGGAAGTCTAGGAATGAGCCCGACAGGCTCCCGGATATATTAAGCTTGAATAGTAAAATGGATTAGCGCGAAGATCTCAGAGAAAGCGTTCGACCTCATCCACCCAACGCCGCCCTTGAGGTCGCTGACGCCGCTCAAAGCTCGAAACACGCATACGTCGCTCATCGCCGGAACGCCTATCGAATCCTCGACGCCTATCGCTACCTGAGTAGGCGAACACCTGATTTTGCGAGTACCACTGCGCGGCGCTCTGAACCGAACTAAACTCTCGAGCTCCACTCAGCGAAACACCTTTCCTGAGCCACATAAAGACCGTCTCGCCGGCACTGTTAACCGCCTTTATTAGATCAACCATCTTGCTTTCTCACACCAAATAGATCTGTCTTCTAAAGTATAGTTCAAGCTTATTCGCTAGCAACCTGGTTGCGGCCACCCTCTTTGGCCCGATAGAGCGCCTGATCGGCTCTATGAAACAGCCGCGCGCTCGTATCACTTGATCGCGCCTGAGTTACACCGACCGAGACACGAATCGGGACAAGCTCACCCTCGTACTTAAACGGCGCCAACTCAACTGCTCGGCGAAGCTTCTCTGCTGCCTTCATAGCCCCCTGCGCTTCAGATTCTGCAAGCAGAACAACGAACTCCTCACCGCCGTAGCGCGCTAAAAAGTCAGACGCTCGCAAAACCTTGCGCAGCACCTTTGCAACCAGTTTTAGTGCGCGATCACCAATAAGGTGCCCCATCTTATCGTTGATCTGTTTGAAGTGATCGATATCTACCACCAACACAGCGAAGGGGATTTGATGCCGTTCCAAACGGCTCAATTCAGCGCGTAACTGCTCTTCATAGGCCCGCCTGTTTGGCAATCCGGTTAGATGGTCGGTCAGCGCCAGCTTATGTTCTAGATCGACTTGAGTGTGCGCACTTACGGCATCTCTCTCGACACTGACAAGCCGCTGCTGCAGTTGCGCGTACTGCTTTTCAATAAACTCAATGCGCGCTTCACGTCGCTGTTTGAACTCGGTAAAACCTTGCGAGAGTCCCTCCAGTTGATTGGCTATAAGCGCTTTGAGATCATTAAGATCCTCTGCGCCCTCAATGCCTGAGCGCATCTCCTCTATACCCCGGGTTAGCTTATCAGCCTCTTCTGTCTCACCCTCATTAAGCGACTTCGACTCTTCCTGGGACTCCTGAAGCGACTTATTTAGCTCAGCTAACTTCGCCACCATCGACTTGAGAAACTCGGAGAGCTGATCCACCTGAGCCCCCTTGCGCTGCTCAAGTAACTCTACAATCGAGTGCAGTCGCTGAATCAAATCATCAGGTTGAGAGTCCTCACTCATCGCATCTGTAAGCTCTACGACAAGATCATGATCCTCAGGCTGCAAGGGTACGAGGTTCGCAATGCGCTTAATCGCTAGTATAAGCTCAACAGGAGGCGACGCGACTTCTGAGCTAGCTGGTACTCCATCGCTCTGCATCTGCTCAATGGCGTCGACCTGCATGAGCTGCAGAATCCGATCCAGATTAGCAGCCAAAGCAGCAAACAGATCATCAGACTCCTCAAGAGCACCGATCAACTGCGAAGCTAAACTGTCTCCTCCGTCACAGGCGAGTGACTGCCTCGCGAGCAAATAGCGTTTCAGAGTACTTAAAATTGAGTCAGAGAGGCGCTCACGATCGAGGGTGTAGACCCTATAACTGCGCTCTAGTTGGGTCAGTATCTGCCGAGCATCTGCAACATTGGCAGGTTCTGCCCAGCTCATCTCAGTCATGGAAGCGGGCAAATCGGTCTCGAGAACACTAAAAAGAATTCTCAGCGCGCGATTGAAAAGCACTTTTTGCTTCTCAAAATCGTTCTGAAGGTTAACCAACTCACGCTCTAGGGATGTGTACTCTTGCTGAAGATTATCCATCTACTCGCCTGATAACCCGTTCGGCTGTTCGGAAAATATCGGTAAGTAGAAGCATAGACACTTTTCGCTGCTTAGCCTGAAAAAATATTCAGGTGGACCGCCTAGGCGCAGGAGTAGAGGGAAAAAGTTGAGTCTGCCGATAAGCCGGGTTCTGTCGTGGACAGTCATTCATCTGGGACTAACATCACTGCTAGCCTCAAGCGACCTACCCGGACCCGGCATGGGCCATGCCTTAATGGGTCCCTATTTGGTCTTGCTCCGAGTGGGGTTTTCCATCGCCGTAGAGTGTTGCCACCTACGCGGTGCGCTCTTACCGCACCATTTCAACCTTACCGGTAATCCGAGGATTACTTAGGCGGTATACTTTCTGTTGCACTTTCCGTCGGCTCACGCCGCCCAGACGTTATCTGGCACTTTGCCCTATGGAGCCCGGACTTTCCTCCACTTCAGCGAACTGAAGCAGCGACTGCCTGGCAGACTCGGCGGCGATTCTAACACAAGCTCCGCCCAAATTTAGGCTTTTTTATCGAGTAGCAACTGATACAGCGCCTTCTTATTTGCCCCGGTAATTTCAGCTGCAAGAGCGGCTGCGCGCTTAGGTGGCAATTCGGCAGCCAAAAGTGCAAGTACCCTCTCGGACTCTGCACTAATACCCGTCACCTCGCGCGCAGGCGCCCCCTGCACGATCACCACAAACTCACCGCGTTGCTGATTCGAATCCGCTTCTATCCACTCTATAAGCTCAGCCAGCGGTGCACCCTTGATGGTTTCAAAGGTCTTAGTCAGTTCGCGCGCAATCAGTACAAAGCGATCTTCCCCGAGGGTTAGTGCCATATCCTTAAGCGAGTCCACGATACGGTGAGTCGACTCGTAAAAGATCAGCGTCTGAGTATCTGCCGAGAGTGCACTTAGCGTCTGCTGCCGAGCACCCGTCTTAGCAGGCAGAAAACCCTCAAAACTAAAACGGTCTGAGGGCATACCGGAGGCGCTTAACGCGGCTACAAAGGCACAGCAACCCGGCACAGGAGAGACATCGTAGCCCGCTTCACGAACCGCCCGCACCAATATGAATCCGGGATCAGAAATAAGAGGTGTTCCCGCATCAGAAACTAACGCAACCTGCTGCCCTTGCGATAAACGATCTATAATCATTTCAGCACGTTGACGTTCATTATGATCATGGACTGAAATCAGATTCGCTTTAATGTTAAAGTGCTGCAGCAGGCGCCCAGTGTGGCGCGTATCCTCAGCCGCAATTAGGTCTACTTCGGCCAATATCTGCTGAGCGCGGGGCGATAGGTCCGCAAGATTACCTATGGGTGTCGCCACTACATGTAGTTTCGGCGCTGACATATATTTCTTTCCATCCGTACAGATCACAGGGTGTGAACTATAACATGACAGGCAACAGATTCAGGTTACTCTGGCAATCACTACTTACCGTAGCACTACTGGCAGGCTGTGCAGCGCCACCTCAGACCGGCCAAGCACCGCAAACAGATAAGCAGATGAGTGTAGAGCAATTGCTCGCCAGCGCTGCAGGGGCTCAACCCCTGCGTGCCGCAGAGCTTAAACTGCAGGCGGCTAAGATTTTGCAGCAGCGCGGCGACTTCAGTGGCGCGGTGGCAGCACTAGACGGCGTTGATCCAAGTATCTTGCCGCCTAATTTGAGATTTGATGTCGCACGTGTACGCGCGGGTGCAGCGCTTGAGCGCAAAGACGCCGGACGCGCTCTGCAGTTCCTCGACTCAGCGCAGTTCCCCGGAATCAGCGCGACACAACAGGTTGAACTGAGTCGACTGCGAGCTCAGGCGTATGAACAACAGAACAACTCACTGGCGGCCGCTCTTGAACTGATACAAGTAGCACGTACCGCGACCGGTGATGAGCTGAGCCAGGTAAATGACCTAGTGTGGCGTCAACTTCTGCAGGTTGATACCGAGGCACTGGTGGCGGCAAGCTTGAATAACTATGGATTTTATGAGCAGGGATGGATAGAGCTAGCACTAAGCCTGTCAAAGCAGGCGGACCTCTCCACTCAGCGCGACGCTCTCATGCAGTGGCAACAGCTCTGGGGTGCTCACCCGGCTTACACTAACCCACCGCGCTCTTTGGCAGCACTGCTGAATGCTGATCTCATTACGCCGCAACGTGTGCTAGTCGCACTGCCCTTTAGCGGCTCACTTGCGGAACCTGCGCGAATACTCAGCGAGGGCATCAACGCCGCGCTTTATCAACGTAAGGCGCAGAACCTACCAGTTCCGACGTTAATAACGCTAGACACTGAACAGATTACCTCAGCCTCAGAGATCCTCAATTATGCTCGGCAACAGCGCGCTGAACTGATTATTGGTCCTTTGAAGGGCAATTTAATCGATCAGCTCGCGGCTGATCCGACACTGCCAATACCGGTAATCGCTTTCAACCAGACGACCAACACCAACCCCAACGTCTACACTATCGATCTCTCGTCAGACCAAGATATCAGACAAGTTGTAGAGCGCGCGGTTATTGAAGGCCGCAAACGCTTTGCCATCATTACACCGGCAGCGAACTGGGGCCAGAAAGCTCTCACAGATTATCAGCAGGCGATCTTAGCGAACGAAGCTGAGATAGCCACCACCCTTCAGTATCAGAGCTCTGAGGATCTTTCAGCACAGGTTTCACAGATGCTGCACACTGATCTGAGCAAAAATCGCTACACCGAGATTCGCCAGACGCTTGGACAGAAAATTGAGTTCTCTGACCGTCCGCGCAGAGACATTGACGCAATTCTCATAACTGCCTCAGCCCAGGACGCACGCTCAATTAAGCCGATGCTCGCATTCCACTTTGCCGGCGACTATCCGGTCTACGCTACGTCACACTTATATGACGGTGATCCTAACGCTGTGCGCGATGTAGACCTAAACGGCATCCAATTTCCTGATCTACCCTGGTTACTGCAACCTAACTCTGCTGTGAATCTACAACTAGGCAGCGAGCGCAGTGATACACAGAGCCGACTTGGACGCCTTTACGCGCTGGGCGCAGATGCGTTCACGCTCTACCCGTTCCTGCGACAGCTTGAGAGTTCTGATGAGATCTATTTTGACGGACTCACTGGACGCCTCACACTGGGTACAGATAAGCGTGTGAAACGAGAGCTCGTTTGGGCAGCCTTTGATGAAGGCATACCCGTTTTACTCGGACCACCAATAATACCTGAACCGACTCTGCCGGCAGACGAGGCACTTTTCGCTCCGAGCAACTAAACTTTCAGGCGTATCCTAAATGCACTCAGGGAGGAGCGCATGGAGAACCGAGAGAAAGGCCAGGCCTTTGAACGTATTGCCGAGCAGTACCTGAGGGCACATGGGTGTCATGTTTTGCAACGCAACGCTACCTATCGCTGCGGTGAGTTAGATCTAGTGGTGACCGACGCTAGCCACTTGGTCTTTGTAGAGGTGCGCTTCCGAAAACACAAGGGCTGGGGTGGTGCTCTAGAGTCAGTCACCTGGCACAAGCAACGCAAGCTCATTCGCGCCGCACAGCTATGGCTTCTGCAAAACCCCCGCTACACGGACTCGACCTGCCGCTTCGATCTAGTTACCATCAGTGCAGCTGAGGAAGCGCCTGAGTGTGTATGGTATAAAGACGCATTCAGACCCTCATAAACCATTAAGACTTAAAGGGGTAAAACAGAGGCTAAATGGAACTCGAAGAGCGAATAATTGGCCATTTCCATAGCAGTATGGACATCTGTGCCCAAACCATTGAGCACTACACACCGCTCATTGCAGAGGCTGCCGAAGTACTTCTGCCCTGCCTTGTCTCTGACCACAAAATACTCTGTGCAGGTAACGGCGTTTCTGCGGCTTTGGCGACCCAGTTCAGCGCTATGCTGATGAACCGATTCCGCCATGAGCGACCCGGATTACCCTGTGCCGTTTTAAGCGCGGATTCAGCGGTACTATCGGGTATAGCAAATGACGCGGGCTATGCAGAGACCTACGCCCGCCAAATTCAGGCATTAGGCCAAGCGGGCGATATCCTGCTAGTTATCTCACCCACAGGGCGTGACGCCAGCCTAGTGCAGGCGATTCAAGCTGCACATGACAGGGAGATGCTCGTTATAGCACTTACAGGGCGCGATGGTGGCAACATGACCGCTCTACTTCGCCCTGAAGAGATTGAGATCTGCATTCCTGCCGAGGATGATCCAAGCGTTCACTTCGCGCACACCCTCATACTGCACACCCTGACCGATTTAATCGAATATCAACTTTTTGGAGCTCAGTAGATGAAGAAACTGGCTATAGCCCTTATTGCGACATCAACCCTTCTTGCCGGTTGCTCAGATCTTATTAGCGCGACCCGTGAGGAGCCAATCCGTGAGAATGTGGGTTCTCGCACAGTCGGTAATTTTATTGAAGATGAAGCGATTGAACTCAAAGCGCTAGTGAATATCAGTAAAGGCTCAGCCCCGCTTTCGCAGTCACACATAAACGTAACCAGCTTTAACGGCCAGGTTCTGCTTACCGGCCAGGTACCAAACGAATCTATCAAGAACGAGGCAAAAAGCGTTGTTGAAAAGGTCCGTGACGTTAGAAAGATCCATAATGAACTTGAGATTGCAGGCCCGACATCGACTATCGTTCGTTCAAACGATGTCTACCTAACCAGTCGCATCAAGCTACAGCTCTTAGCTGACAAGGCTGTTGAGGGCTTGCGTATAAAAGTGGTTACGGAAAATGGTATTGTTTACTTGATGGGTCTGGTGAGCCAGTCTGAAGCGGATCGAGCCGTTAGCGTGGTACGCTCAGTTCCGGGGGTGCAGCGCATCGTCAAAGTATTTGAGTATGTGCCACTCCCTTAGCAGAGACCGGCTATTAAGTGGTTACCTGAGCTCAGCAAGCTGAGTTCAGGTTTGCGATAAACTAGGTTGGCCGAGCGAGACCTTCAAATTCAGGAGAGGACTCTCTACTTAACGACTCTGAGACCCGGTTTTTGAGGCTTTTCGGATTTTGTAGTTTCGACCTCAGGCCTGTCGTCGGCAACCGGATTTAGCGGCTCTCCTTTCTCAAGAGCAGCCGCAACCTGAGCCTCTAGCGTATCTGCACCCGGCTCCATACCAAATCCCATACCCTGTCCATTTTCACGCGCAAAGATTGCTAGGATAGCTGCCGTGGGAACGTAGACCTGCATCGGCACCCCACCGAAGCGAGCACTGAAACTAACAGCGTCGGCATCCATGTAGAGATCACGCACAGCAGAGGGAGCGATATTGAGGGTGATCTGGCCATCTTTTACATAGGCCTCTGGCACAGTTGTACCAGGCACCTGAGCCGCAACTACCAGGTGCGGTGTCAGGTCGTTATCGATTATCCAATCGAAAAGCGCCCGTAAAAGGTAACCGCGGCTCGGTGTGATATCAGACATTGCGACAGCCAGACTTAGTCGCGTAGCTCGCGTTCAACTTCAGACAAACTCTCCTGGAAAGACTCACGCGCGAACAGTCGCTCCATGTACTTAACCAGCGGTTTGCACTGTGCTTCTGGCAGTTCAATACCCATCGCAGGCAGACGCCAAAGGATTGGAGCGATACAGCAATCAACCAGACTGAACTCTTCGCTCATGAAGTAGGGCTTCTCAGCGAAGATTGGAGAGATAGCAACGAGACTATCACGCAGCTCTTTACGCGCCTCTTCAATCTCTGCGTCAGTGCCCGATTTATTCAGAATGGTATCTGCATAGCGTGACCAATCGCGTTGAATACGGTAGATGTAGAGACGGCTCTCGGCACGTGCTACTGGATAAACTGGCAGCAGTGGTGGATGTGGGAAACGCTCATCGAGGTACTCCATCATCACGCCCGACTCAAACAGTACCAACTCGCGATCAAGCAGAGTCGGAAGGCTATTGTACGGATTCAGCGCCGCAACATCTTCAGGCAGCTCATCCTCGGTGCAATCAATAACATCAACTGCTACACCTTTCTCAGCTAGCACAATACGCACGCGATGGCTGTACTGGTCGCCAGCGTCAGAGAAGAAGGTCATCGAAGATCGTTTAGCAACTACGCCCATTTAAGGTTACCCCATAAAATTTAACGGCAAATATAAAAAATCTACGCGACCCTCTCGAATCGCGTAGTTATTGGTCTGGACCCTTGCGGGTCGGCACAGCGGATACTTAGTGTACGTCTTTCCAGAACTCTCGCTTCAGGGCATATGCCAAGAAGAAGAAGAAGAACAGGAAGACGAGTACGTATGTACCTATACGGTGCGAGTCCGCTTTGGACGGCTCCGCCATGTAAGCCATAAAGTTTACCAGATCATAGATAACTTTATCGAACTCTTCAGTATCCAGCTCACCTGTACCACCATTGACACTCAGACAGCCTGGCTTGAATGTACCCGTAAGCGGGTCAACTTCACCACCAATGCCTTCATGCAAAAGCTCTTCATGCGAACAGGTCAGACGCTGATTACCCTGAAGGCGCTCAAGCACGTTTGGCATACCCACGTCTTTGAAAACCGCATTATTCACACCCCAAGGACGTGATGGGTCCTCGTAGAATGAGCGGAGGTAAGTGTATACCCAGTCCGCGCCACGCAGACGCGCTTCCAGCGTCAGATCTGGCGGTGGGTTACCGAACCATACCTTAGCGTCATCAGCAGCCATGCCGATAGTCATGTGCTCACCGATCTTCTTATCTTTATCGAAGATCAGGTAATCTTCTACCAGCTTGTTAGGGATCTCCAGATCCTGCGCAGCACGCTCAAAGCGCTGGTACTGAGCAGAGTGACACCCCATACAGTTGTTGACGAATGTTGCCATACCACGCTGCAGCGAACCTTTGTTGGTGTAGTCCAGCTCAATGTGGTCGAGTGGCATTTTGGCACCACCCGCAGCACTTGCCGTCATCGGCAAGAGTGCCATTACGATAGCGATCAAATACTTTTTCATTAGCCTGTCACCCTTTCCGGTACTGGTTTGGTTTTCTCTTTTGCGGTGTACCACGGCATCAGGATGAAGTATGCAAAGTAGAGTGCAGTACATACCTGTGCCAGCAGGGTACGGCCCGGAGTCGCGGGGATAGCACCCAGAACGCCGAGGATGACAAAACAGATAGCGAAGATCAGCAGAGCGACCTTGCTGTACCAGCCTTTGTAACGCATAGATCGAACAGGACTACGATCAAGCCAAGGCAATACGAACAGGATCGCAATTGCCGCACCCATAGCTACTACACCCCAGAACTTCGCGTCCAACCCAAACAGCGGGAAGGTGATCGCACGCAGGATGGCGTAGAAGGGCGTGAAGTACCAGACTGGCGCGATATGCTCAGGCGTCTTCAGCGGGTTTGCAGGCTCAAAGTTCGGCTTCTCTAGGAAGTAACCGCCCCCTTCTGGGAAGAAGAAGACCACGAAACAGAAGACAAACAAGAACACGACAACGCCAACTATATCCTTAACGGTGTAGTAAGGATGGAAAGGAATACCATCAAGTGGAATGCCGTTCTCATCTTTCTTGTCTTTGATCTCAACGCCATCAGGGTTGTTTGACCCCACTTCGTGCAACGCAATTATGTGCAGTACAACCAGCGCCAAAATAACGATTGGTAGAGCGATAACATGGAGTGCGAAGAAGCGGTTTAGCGTTATCCCCGAGATCAGATAGTCACCTCGGATCCATTGCTGCAGGTCTTCACCAATTACCGGAATAGCACCAAATAGCGATACGATTACCTGCGCGCCCCAGTAAGACATCTGACCCCAAGGTAGCAGGTAGCCCATGAATGCTTCCGCCATTAGAGCGAGGTAGATAGTCATACCGAAGAGCCATACAAGCTCACGCGGCTTCTGATAAGAACCGTACATCATCCCGCGGAACATATGCAGATAGACGACAACAAAGAACGCCGATGCACCAGTAGAGTGGAGGTAGCGGAGTAGCCAGCCGTATTCTACGTCGCGCATAATGTACTCAACCGAAGCGAACGCGCCTTCAGCCGAAGGGTTGTAGCTCATAGTGAGCCAAATACCGGTAACAATCTGGTTTACTAGCACTAGCATCGCCAGCGAACCGAAGAAGTACCAGAAGTTGAAGTTACGTGGCGCATAGTATTTCGCCAGATGATCATCCCACATGGCAGTTGCGGGGAAGCGATCATCAATCCAGCCCATGAAACCTGGATTACCTTTATTACGTGAACCAGCCATTATGCAGTCTCCGTGTCTACGCCGATGATGAGCGTGTTGTCGCCTTCATAAGAGTGTGGCGGCACAACTAGGTTAGTTGGCGCTGGTACACCCTTGAAAACACGACCCGAGAGATCGAAACGAGAGCCGTGGCATGGGCAGAAGAAACCACCAAGCCAGTCAGGACCCATATCTTCAGGAGCCACTTCGGGGCGATAAGTTGGCGAACACCCAAGATGCGTACAAATACCTACCATCACCATGATCTCTGGACGCAGTGAGCGTGCAGGTGTGTTCGGCACGTATTCGGGCTGCTGCGGCTTTTCAGACGCAGGATCTGCCAGACGGTCGTTCAATTTCTCCAGATTTGCGAGCGCCTCGTCGCTGCGGCGTACAACCCATACAGGCTTACCGCGCCACTCAACGATCATCTGCTGACCTGGCTCTAGCTTGCTGATATCCGCAGTCACCGGAGCACCGGCAGCCTTAGCTTTGGCACTGGGATTCCACGAAGCAACAAAAGGCACTGCCGCACCGATCGCACCTACCGCACCAACGGCTGAGGTAGCTCCGATCAGAAGGCGACGTCGACCCTTGTTCACGCCGTCATTGCTCATCAACTAATCTCCCTTGAGTCCCCTTAACACTCTGCCAATCAGAATTTCGGGGGCTACATACTTTCGAAAACATGAATTCGTTTTCCGGACTGTGCGGCTTATAACCTAATAGTCCGATCGCTGGCGCGAATAGTAAAGAAAAGGCCTATTATTTTCAAGGTAAAACAGGGGTTTGTCCGACCAAATTGAGCTCAATCAATTACGACATTTGTGGAATAAGCTAAGAACGAAAAAGCCCGAGCGGCAAGGCTCGGGCTCTTCTGTGTTGCAGCGCAACAGGAAGCGAATTAACGCTTCGAGAACTGTGGCTTCTTACGCGCTTTGCGCAGACCCACTTTCTTACGTTCAACTTCACGTGCATCGCGGGTAACGAAACCAGCTTGACGCAGTGTAGGACGCAGAGTTTCATCGTACTCCATCAGAGCGCGAGTGATACCGTGACGGATCGCACCAGCCTGACCGAAGCCGCCGCCACCAGTTACGGTAACGTATACGTCGAACTTCTCAACATTGTCAGTCAGCTCAAGCGGCTGCTTAACGATCATTCGAGCAGTTTCACGACCGAAGTACTCTTCGATAGTGCGGTTGTTAATAGAGATATTTCCAGTGCCTGGACGCAGGAATACGCGAGCAGTGGAAGTTTTGCGACGGCCAGTGCCGTAGTACTGAGTAGTTGCCATGTTCGCTTTCCCCTTAGATGTTCAGTTCTTGAGGCTGCTGTGCAGCATGCGGGTGATTAGCACCAGCGTACACTTTCAGCTTGCTGTACATAGCACGACCCAGAGGGCCTTTTGGCAGCATGCCTTTAACCGCGAGCTCAATAGTACGCTCAGGGAAAGTCTGCATCATCTTCTCGAAGTTAGCTTCCTTCAAACCACCAGGGAAGCCAGAGTGACGGTAGTACATTTTGTCGGCACGCTTGTTACCAGTAACGTGTACTTTCTCAGCGTTAACGACAACGATGTAATCACCAGTATCAACGTGCGGGGTGTATTCCGCTTTATGCTTACCGCGCAGGCGGCGAGCGATTTCAGTTGCCAGACGGCCCAGGGTTTTCCCATCGGCGTCAACAACAAACCAGTCGCGTTTTACTTCGGCTGGCTTAGCACTAACAGTGTAAGACATGATAATTTCCTATCTATAAACCTCGAATCAACCAGTGGGTTGGTCCCGGCTTACCTTATAATTATTGGTTGTAAGCCCACTAACTCATTGAATTAGCGTTTAGATACAACTTTCTAGTTACGACCGCCGTTATCAGCGGAGCGCGAATTATACATGAAAAGCCGAAATATAGAATAGTTGCAGATGCAAAATTTTGGTTAGAGTGCTGGAAGCGCCTATCACCCAGGGCCGAAGCCAACTGACTACTCAGGCCCTGTGCTCACGGGCGAGGTACTCAGTGGACTGCATTTCAAGTAGGCGAGACTTGGTGCGCTCGATCTCGAAGTTGAGCTTACCCTCGGTATAGATCTCGTGGATCGGTTTCTCGGCGGAGATGATGAGCTTCACACCAGAGTCGTAGAATTCATCGACGAGGTTGATGAAGCGGCGTGCGGCATCATCTCTAGCGCGGCCCAGTTGTGGAACATTGCTCAGCAGTACGGCGTGGTAAAGTTTTGCTAACTCTATGTAGTCATTTTGCGAGCGAGCGCCCTCGCAGATTGCGTCGAAGTCGAACCAGATAACATCCTCACACGCCTTGCGCGCGAGGATATGACGATTGTTGATCTCGATTTTAACGTTCTCTTCTAGCTCTTCCAAATCTGGGGCAAGGCTCTCGAAACTGGAGTTGAGGCTCACATCAGCTTGTGCATCAAGCGGCCAGTGGTAAAGCTCCGCCTGCTCTAGGGTACGTAGACGGTAGTCTATGCCAGAGTCAACATTGACGACCTCGGTATATTTATTGAGCAGATCAATGGCGGGCAGAAAACGAGCGCGTTGTAGACCATCTTTGTAAAGGCCATCAGGAACGATGTTTGAGGTCGCCACTAAGGACACGCCACGAGCAAAGAGCTCTTGCAGCAAGCTACCTAAGATCATTGCATCAGTGATATCGGAGACAAAGAACTCGTCGAAACAGATGATTCTGGTCTCAGCCGCGTATTTGTCAGCAATTGTGGTTAGAGGGTTCTTGGTACCGTCGAGGGCTTTTAGCTCCTGGTGCACACGCTGCATGAAACGGTGGAAGTGGGTGCGCATTTTGCGCTCGAACGGTAAGGTGTCGTAGAAGGTATCCATCAGGTAGGTTTTACCGCGGCCAACGCCACCCCAGAAATAGAGACCTTTAATTGGTGCAATCGACTTCGCTTTGCCGAGTTTCATCTTCGCTGTAAGGCGTGATATGCCGCTCCTCTTCGGACCATTTTCAGCGGCGACTAGTTCATCGAAGAGACGCTGTAGATGATTAACCGCCATCTCTTGCGTTGCATCGTAGGAAAAATCATCTCGCTGCAGATCTTTCTTATAACGCGCCAATGGGGTCGGCATCTCGAATTCACCTCGTTCGATCGAAAAACTGCGCGCACTTTACTGCGCCTCGAGATGAAATTCAATTCAGAAAAGGGCTGCTAATAGCGGTAGCATGATTGCCGTTATCAAACCCGTGAGCCCCATTGCAAGCCCCGCAAAGGCGCCAGCCAATGCACCTACCTCTAGCGCAAGGGCTGTGCCGAAGCCGTGAGAAGTAAGACCGAGGACGAAGCCTCGAGTCTCCTGATCCTCTACGCGCATCAACCTAAGCACCGATGGGACCAACAGGCTACCTAACACGCCCGTTACCAGACAGAGCGCGGCGGAGAGCTCTGGATAGCCCCCTATCTTCTCTGAGATGCCTAGAGCTATAGGCGAGGTTACAGATTTTGGTGCAATAGAGAGCAAAGTCTCGATGCGCGCATCAAACAACCACGCCACCAGTACAGCAATAGAAGCCGCTGAGAACGCACCCACGACGCATGCGAGCAAAATGGGTAACCAGAGTTCGCGAATGGTTTTGAAGTGATCAAAGAGCGGAACGGCGATTGCCACGGTAGCAGGCCCGAGGAGAAAGTGGATGAACTGGGCACCGCTAAAATAGGTTTGATAGGGCGTCTCTGTCAGTAGTAGCAGCCCGATGAGCAGTGACATGCTCACCAAGACTGGATGCAGCAGCGGGGTGAAACCCGCCACTCTGTATAACTGCAGGGCCGCCGTGTAGATAGCTAAGGTAACGACTATCCACATCAGCGGCTGTGCCGCAAAATAGACCCAGAACTCAGTAACGTTATCCATTGTCACGCCCGACACTGCGACGCTGTCGTTTTATCAGCAGCGAAAATAATGTGGCGGTAATGACGGCAGCACCAAGCGAACTGACGACGAGCGCCAGAAGAATAATCCACCACTCTGTCCGCAATAGCTCAAAGTGTAGCACCAGCCCAACACCCGCAGGTACAAAGAGTAGCGCTAGGTTTGCCAAGAGAGCCTCAGCTACTTGGCGCAGAGACTGAGGAACCTGCTTACGATTCAAAAGTAGCAATAGTAGCATCACCATCCCGAGCACGGGACCGGGCACGGAGAGACCTAGCGAGACAACGATTAACTCGCCAAAAAGCTGGAACAGCAGAACAAACAGTAGACCTTGTACTAGCATTACCCTCTCCTTATGAGGACATCCTACTTAGCAACAGGCTGAATGACCACCACATTATGGAAATTAAATTTTCTTACTGTGGAATAAAGTAAAAAGGGCCAGCACCGCTGACCCTATTTACCCGAACACTTCAGGCCACAACCTAGCGCTAATGACGAAAATTATTGGGCGGAGGAAACCTCTAGCATCTCGCTTCCCGGTAGCTCTCCCTCATCGTTACGATGCTCAGGATGCCCCGGCACATTCAGCTCCAAGTAGTCTAGGAAACGACCTACACGCGTTAATAGCGTGTACCGAGCGAGCTGCTCATCCATCTGAGCTGAAATGAGCTCGTTTTGTGCGGTGAATAGTTCATTCTCAGCATCAAGCAGGTCAAGGAGTGATCGCTGTCCGATATCGAACTGTTTGGCGTAAGCATCACGCGTACCGCGCGCCTCACGCTCTCTTCGCTCTAACTCGGGAATCTGCAGATAGACAGACTCTAGATCATACCAGGCTATTTGAGCATCAGCCTCGAGGTCTCGACGATCCTTTTCACCTTGAGCACGAGCAACACCACCAAGGTGCTCAGCCTGGCGGATTCGAGCCTCATCAGAGCCACCGCGATAGAAGTTCTGCCGCGCACGAATCATCGCAGTTAGGGTGGAATCACGCTCTGCCACACCATTGGCACCCTTATTACTCGTCCAGTCCACCTCTAAGTGCACCTTGGGGTGCATGGCGGACTTAGCAACGCCTATCTGGCCTAGCGCGGACTCATGATCCGCAACCGCCGCGGCAAAACGCGGACTATTCATTGTTGCCAGATAGCGCGCATCTTCAGCGGTGTAAGGTAAGTGGGAACAGCAATCTTCATCAGGCATCACTAAATCACCGGGCTTGTAGCCAACCACCCGCTCAAAATTGATCTCAGACTCCCAGAGGTTCCCTTCCACTACACTGAGGTTGTAATTTGCTAGTGCGAGACGCCCCTTCGCTTGGGTCTCATCCGCCACACTACCAACCCCCATCTGCGCGCGCCGAGAGATTTTATTGTATGTATCTTGGTGAGCCGCCAAGTTTTCTTTTGTTGACTCAAGCAGTTGGCGCTGACGTAAGACATCGATATAGACTGTCGCCACCTCAAGCGCTAGCCCTTCAGCGCGCTCCTCACTGCGCGCTGCCTCCGCTCTCGCCGCAGCAGTACTTGAGTCGACTTGAGACTTAGTTTCATAGCCATCATAGAGCATTTGCGAGAGGCGAAGGGCCGCTTCACGACGTGTGTACCAGTCATCATCATTCGATTTGTAGGCACGCTCAAGCCCTATACCAAGCGTGAGATCGATAGTTGGACGATAGCCAGCCTCGTCCATCTGAATAGTCTCTAGCGCAGCTGAATGCCGCTCAATTGCCCTAACCTGCTGAGGATGAGACTCAAGCGTCTCAACGATGGTCTCTTTTAGCGGCTTGCCGGATGCAGCGACAGGAATTAGTGCGGCCAGCACCACTGCCAATATCCGGCGATTAAAGGGGTTACTCATTCTTGCGCGTCCTCGATGCTACCCATCTCTCAGCACTACAACTGTCGCTGAGTCTGGGTTTTAGCATAGACCGAAATCTACCTTGTCGCCAATGCCGCCCATTAAACTGGAGGCAGTCAGATAGCCTATCAATATAGACCAGCCGAAGGTCACGCAGGAAATTTAAAATGAAAAAAGCGGGCATAAAAGCCCGCTTTATTAAGGGATCTACTGCTCAGAGAATGAGGCGACGTACGTCAGACAGTAGCCCATTCATCTCCGTCAGGAAGCGACCTGCGTCACCACCGTTGATGGCACGGTGGTCGTAAGAGAGGCATAGAGGGAGCATCAGACGAGGCTCGAACTCTTTACCATTCCAACGAGGTTTGATGTCCGCTTTAGATACCCCAAGAATAGCCACTTCAGGCGCATTAACGATAGGCGTAAAGCCAGTACCACCGATACCACCAAGACTAGAGATGGTAAAGCAGGCGCCCTGCATCTCGTTTGGCTTGAGCTTGCGATCCTTAGCTTTACCAGCCAGTTCAATCGCTTCATTCGACAGTTCGTAAATGCTCTTCTTATCAGCATCTTTAATGACAGGAACCATAAGCCCATTTGGCGTATCAACCGCGATGCCGATGTTCACATACTTCTTGTAGACGATGTGCTCACCGTCAGCATCCAGAGAGGCATTGAACTTCTGATGGCGCGACAAACACACAGCTGCAGCTTTGATCAGGAATGGCAGCGGAGTGAGCTTAACGCCCTGCTTCGCAGCTTCATCCTTCATCTCCTTACGGAAAGCTTCCAACTCGGTGATATCAGCATCATCAAACTGAGTAACATGAGGAATGTTGAGCCAGCAGCGTGACATGTTGTCTCGAGTGATCTTATCGATCTTGCTCAGCTTAACTTTTTCGATCTCACCAAACTTGCTGAAGTCTACCGCTGGGATTGCCGGGATACCCGACCCGCCCGTGACTGCAGCGCCAGCCGGTGCTTCAGCCAGCTTCTTCAGTGCGCCTTTAACGTACGCCTGAACATCCTCTTTAACGATACGACCCTTACGGCCCGAGCCGCTAACTAGCGTGAGGTCAACACCATACTCGCGTGCGATTGCGCGCACAGCTGGACCAGCATGAACTGAGCGGTTTTTCTGCTCTAGCGCTACAAGATCTGTCGCGGCAGCAGCTTTCGCTGGCGCAGCAGCAGGTGCGGACGCAACGGGCGCAGATACTGCCGCTGGAGCTGGCGCAGAAGCTACAGGGGCTGCTGCGGGAGCCGCACCAACAACTTCAAGTTCGAGTAGCAGGTCACCTTCGTTGACCTTATCGCCCTCTTTAATCTTCATCGACTTCACCACACCGCCTTTCGGTGCTGGAACTTCCATCGATGCCTTATCGGTCTCCAGCGCAATCAGACTATCGCCCTCTGCGATGGTATCGCCGTCCTTCACCAGAACTTCAATAACATCGACATCGGTCGCGCCACTGAGATCTGGAACGAGAACGTTCTCAACACCACCTGCGACAGGTGCTGCTGGCGCTGGCGCAGTCGCAGCCGAAGCAGGTTCAGCCGCTGGAGCCGCAGCCGCCGGCGCCGCCACTGGTGCTGCGCCTGCCACCTCGAGATCAATCAGCAGGTCGCCTTCATTAACTTTGCCGCCTTCGCTGATGTGAACGGCTTTGACTACACCGCCTTTAGGCGCAGGCACTTCCATAGAGGCCTTGTCAGTCTCCAGCGCAATCAGGCTATCGCCCTCTGCGAGGGTGTCACCAACCTTTACCATCACCTCAATCACATCAACGTCTTCAGCACCGCTCAGGTCAGGCACCAATACCTGCTCAACAGCGGACGCCGCAGGTGCAGCTGCAGGTGCGGGCGCCGCTGCCGGTGCTGGCTCTGCAACAGGAGCTTCAGCCGCTGGAGCAGGTTCAGCTGCAGCCGAACCACCCACCTCAAGCTCCATCAACAGATCACCTTCATTGACCTGATCACCCTCTTTGACGGCGATTGATACAATTGTACCCGCTTGTTCAGCAGGGACTTCCATAGAGGCCTTATCGGTCTCCAGTGCAATAATGCTGTCACCCTCGGAAACTACATCACCTGGCTTAACTAGAACTTCGATTACATCGACGTTCTCAGCTCCGCTCAGATCCGGGATGCTAACTTTAATTGTGCTCACAAATGTTCTCCTTTCGGGCTGTGACTAGTTAGCCGAATCAGAGCGTCCAAGGCGCTGCTTTTTCGGGGTTAATGTTGAACTTCGTAATCGCCTGAGCGACAACAGAGGCTTTGATCTTGCCCTCTTCCTGCAGCGCTTTAAGTGCTGCAACTACTACATAGTGGCGATCAACTTCGAAGAAGTTACGCAGTTTTGTACGGGTATCTGAACGACCGAAACCGTCAGTACCTAGCACTTTGTAGCGGCGTGGAATGTACTCGCGAAGCTGGTCAGCATACATACGCATGTAGTCAGTCGATGCAATGACAGGACCCTCATGACCTTTCAGACACTGCTCAAGGTAAGACTCGCGCGGCTCATCTTCTGGATGCAGAAGATTCCAACGAGACACTTCCATTGCATCACGCTTGAGCTCGTTGATCGAGGTGGTGCTCCATACATCAGACTCAACACCAAACTCGCTACGCAGAATTTCAGCACCCGCTTCTACTTCACGCAGAATGGAACCACAGCCAAACAGTTGAACCTTGAGGTCTGCCTTCTTGCCCTCTTTCAGGAGGTACATACCCTTAACGATGCCCTCTTCAGCGCCCTGTGGCATCTCTGGGTGCTGGTAGTTCTCGTTCAAGGTTGTGATGTAGTAGAACTTGTTCTCCTGCTCTTGGTACATACGACGCATACCGTCCTGCACAATTACCGCTACTTCATAGCCGTAAGTAGGATCGTAAGAGACACAGTTCGGGATCATCTGAGCCATCAGATGGCTATGACCATCTTGGTGCTGCAGACCTTCGCCGTTCAGCGTTGTACGACCTGAGGTCGCACCAATCAGGAAGCCACGAGCCTGAGAGTCACCAGCAGCCCAAGTCAGGTCCATTACGCGCTGGAAACCGAACATGGAGTAGAAGATGTAAAACGGCACCATGGTGCAGTTGTTGTTGGAATACGAAGTCGCACAAGCCAACCAAGCCGAGAAAGCACCCGATTCGTTGATACCCTCTTCCAGAATCTGGCCGTTCTTAGACTCTTTGTAGAACATAATCTGGTCAGCATCGACAGGGGTGTACTTCTGACCACCCGATGAGTAGATACCGAGCTGACGGAACATACCTTCCATACCAAAGGTACGCGCTTCGTCTGGAACGATAGGTACAACTCGCTCACCCATCTGTTTGTCTTTGACGATAACACTGAGTACACGGTTGAGCGCCATCTGAGTCGACAGTGAGCGCTCTCCGCTTGACTTCAGTTGGCCAGCGAAGGCCTCGAGAGCCGGAGTATCAAGTTTTTCGCACTCGGTGCGACGCACGGGGTAGAAGCCACCGAGGCGCTTACGCGCTTCGAACATGTACTTCATCTCAGGTGAGTCTGGTGCTGGACGGTAGTACGGCACCTCTTTGAGTTTGTCGTCTTCAACAGGAATGTTGAACCGATCTCGGAAATCTTTCAGGTCATCAACACCCACTTTCTTCATTGAGTGAGTATCGTTTTTCGCTTCGCCTGACTTACCTGTACCGTAACCTTTAACGGTCTGCGCTAGGATGACAGTCGGCTGACCTTTATGTTCTACAGCGGCTTTGAAGGCGGCGTAAACTTTGTACGGATCGTGACCACCGCGGTTCAGGTTCATAATGTCGTCATCGGACATATCTTTGACCATATCCAGCAGTTCTGGGTACTTACCGAAGAAGTGCTCACGGGTGTATGCACCACCGTTCGCTTTCATGTTCTGCAGCTCGCCATCAACCACTTCGTCCATGCGCTTCTGCAACAAACCTGTTGTATCGCGCTCAAACAGAGGATCCCAGTGGCGGCCCCAGAGACACTTAATTACGTTCCAGCCGGCACCGCGGAACACGCCCTCAAGCTCTTGAACAATTTTGCCGTTACCGCGAACCGGGCCATCAAGGCGCTGGAGGTTACAGTTAACAACGAAGATTAGGTTTTCCAGACCCTCGCGACCCGCCAGGGAGATAGCGCCGAGTGATTCAGGCTCATCACACTCACCATCACCGAGGAATGCCCAGACTTTACGATCACCACGTTTCACGAGGTCACGTGCTGAGAGGTAACGCATCACATGCGCTTGGTAGATCGCTTGAATTGGACCTAGACCCATAGAAACCGTCGGGAACTGCCAAAAATCGGGCATCAACCAAGGGTGCGGGTATGAAGAGAGACCATTTCCATCAACTTCGCGACGGAAATTGTCCAACTGCTCTTCTGTTAGACGACCTTCGAGGTAAGCGCGAGCGTAAATGCCGGGAGAGATGTGGCCTTGGAAAAAGACCATGTCTGCATCCTGCTCACCCTCTGGGCCTCGGAAGAAGTGGTTAAAACCGATATCGTACAGTGTCGCAGAGGATGAAAACGATGAAATATGACCGCCGAGGCCTTCATCGTTGTCATTGGCACGCATAACCATCGCCATAGCATTCCAACGAATGAATGAGCGGATGCGGCGCTCCATAAAGAGGTCGCCAGGAAGCGGTGGCTCATCTTTTGGGGAGATTGTGTTCTTGTAAGGTGTGGTCAGTACGGAGCTGTTATCTACACCAAGCTCTGCGGCTTTGTGGCCGAGTTTTGACAGGATGTACTTCGCGCGCTCGTTACCATCGCTTTTGGCGACGGATTCGAGTGCTTGCAACCATTCGTCCGTTTCAATCGGATCGATATCGTTCGTTAAGTCTTGCACCAGCAATCTCCCTTGTGCACGTTCCT
>JABXHP010000255.1 GCA_013373575.1 Oceanospirillaceae bacterium
GCTGTTTACATCGGATTTTACCCTCCAGAAAATTCACTCTCCCTTTCGCTTGTTTTCATAGCCTTTCTCCTCACGCTATTAGCGCTTGATATATACGCGATCCGTAATGACAGACCGAACCTCCTTAGGATTGTTGAATGGATGGTTTTTGGCATAGGTCTTTTGATGTGGGTTGTTATTTGGGTTAACGGTGATTTGCCCACGATTCTCCTGCCAGCTGTCTTGACGCTGGCAGGAGTTTATCTGCTGGCGCAGTATAAATTACTGCTAGCGTACTCAATTGGGTCTGTTTGCGTTCTGGGCCTAGCTTGGGTGTTTAATGCAGACATTGACGCGGCCATCGTCGGTCGGTCGATGGGCTCTGTAATTGCCGTAATTGCCTTGATCTTGTACCTGCATAAACATATTGAGCTACTCGAAGCCGCAGCGCTCAAACAGCTTGAGTCGGATGAAACACTAAGAGCAGCATTAGATCGACTCGATGAAAAGAACCGCTTGCTAAATATTGAAATCACAAAATTTGACTACCTATGTGACCACCGAGACATTGTTTACTGGCGCTTGGATCTTAACGATTGGATGCTGACTTACAACCGTAGATTTGCACAGAGGTGGAACCTAGAAATTGGTGGAGCGATACCCTATGCCCAGCTCCGTGGGTTGATGCATACAAGCTATACAGAAATTCATGACGAGGCGATCGACAGAGTTAGACGCACAAAGCAGCCATTCTCTACTCAATTCAAATCACCGCAAGGAGAACAAGAGGGGAGGTGGTTTGAATTAAACTATTGGCCAACCCTAGATGAGGATAACCAGGTTATCGCTATCAATCTGTCTAATATCGAATCGACTGAACTTATCGTCATACAGGAGCAGTTGAAGCAGCGAAATGTCGAACTGGAGTTAGGCCGCCAGCGAGAGGCGAATATGTATGCCGTCATTGGACACGAACTACGCACACCCGCCGCTATTCTTAAAATGCAGTTAGAGCAAGAGCGTAGAGGGCTTGGTAACATAGATCGCAAGCTTTTTGAGTCAAGCGTTGATCAGCTTCTTGGTGTGGTCGATACACTGCGTACAGTTTCACAACCCGATAAGCTATCGTCAAATCAGCTGCAGCCAGCCGTGCTAGGAGAGTTACTGGACAATCAGCTTGAAATAATGCGAACACTGGCCGATTTGTCTAACTTTAAGCTCAGCGCAGATATTTCCGATCTTCCACACCGGCCTTTGATGTTGATGTCGGGGCCGCTAAAGCAAGTGATGTCGAATTTAATTAAGAATGCCATTGTGCACTCCGCAGGGAGTGAGGTTCGCCTCAGTGTGGCGGCGCATGCGCTCAATACCAAGCAGTGGAGCATTTTACTCTGTGTTGACGATGATGGTCGGGGAATTGAGGAGGCAGAGATCGAGCGGCTGTTTGAACCCTATGAGAGAGGCGAGGGGTCAATGACGGGTACAGGTCTTGGCTTGTCTGTATGTCGCGATATCGCAGAATTGATGGGTGCCGAACTAAAATACGCTGCCAGTCCTATGGGCGGGGCTCAATTCTCTTTGGAATGGGAAGCTGAATTAGCACCGTCGGATTTAGACGCACGAGTAGATGAACCTTTAGATGAACTGAAGGTTCTCAGACCCTTGTCCGTTCTGCTGGTTGAAGATGATATCGGTCTGCTTCAGATGACTGCGAGCCTGCTATCCGCGGAGTGTGGACGTCTACGTATTGCCAAGAATGGACGCCAGGCGCTCTCTATACTGGCTAACGCTAGCGTTGATCTTGTCTTAACCGATATATTTATGCCGCAAATGAATGGTATCGAACTGGTGAAACAGATGCGTGCACAAGGCCATACGCAGCCTGTCATCGGATTAACTGCAGCGACTCTGGGGCAAGAGACAGCGGAGTTGCTTGAAGCCGGTGCCAGCGTCGTTCTGAATAAACCGGTGGAGGCGAGAGAGCTTGCTAAGGTGGTGCAAGCGCTGAAGGATTAGACAGGTAAGTGCACGCTGACTGGATGCACCTCGAGGGAAGCTAGACTCTGATTTACGAGTCGTTACTCCTGATACCAAACTGCCATACGAAGCAGATTGGTCATTTTCTCTTGTGTGATGTTAGCTCCGCCGTTTAGATAGTTTGTAACAGCCACGGCAGCGAGAACCATATCTTTCTCAAAGGTAAAAACTGGATGCATAGGGTCATTGGGCGCATAAATGACCCAGCGACCTTGCTTGTTCTGTTTGAGGCAGTGGCTCACCGTCTTGCTCTCTCTTGAACTCTCATCACTCTAGTATAGCCGCCATTCTCTAAAGCGAGAGCTCAAACTCGCTCTTTTATGGGCGCCAGCTCTGGCCAATGGCTGAGAGCGGTAGCTCCAACTCAAGCTGGGGCACCTGTTCGGCTATCCAGGAGGGAAAGGTGTTAGAGTTTGGACCGGGAAAAAGTTTGTATTCGTTTGCCCAAGGGTAGTTGCGTGCTGCGCTATCAACCGCTGCAATTAACTCATCAACCCCGTCTCCACGATGCTCTGCCAGCAGTTTGGGTTTTGCACCAAACCAGTAACGGTCTGGAAGGTCCCGCCGAATGGAGAGCGCTGGTAAGCCTCGATTGGCTCGCCAGCCAATGACTTCGTAGATGGTGTAATTATCGGCGCCGCTCGGTTTTGCAGCTATCCAGGTGTGGATGGCGAATAGTCCGCGCCAACCATAGACATCGGCGCCGTAGACATGGAGTACCGCTTCAGGCGTTGTTTGGGCTGGCGGGGCTATACCAGCAGAGTCGCGTCGAGCTGTTTGCCAACTATCACGAGAGCAACCTGCTAAGAGTAGAGTCGCTACCAAAGCGAAAATAACTGGATATTTAGACTTCATAGAACCTCCTCTAGTAGCTACGGACGCTCAGTAAAATCCGTTTAGGAGTGCTGGAGCGCTAAGCGCTCCAGTGAATTGGATCTGGATAGTTGCGAAGGTTTTATTACCCGATCTTTTTCTCTCCTGAAGCGACACATTGGTAGATTAGGGTGTTAATTGTCATTGGACCGACTCCACCTGGCACAGGTGTAAGCGCGCTGACACGGTCATGGAGTGGTTCAAGTTCAATATCACCAACGCCACCGGGGTGGTAACCGGCATCGACCACTACGGCACCATCTTTGATCCAGTCGGCTTTGATAAATTCGGGGCGACCGACGGCGCCAACGACGATATCGGCAGCTTTAATAATCTCCGCTAGGCCCTGGGTGCGTGAATGGCATATGGTAACCGTCGCATCTTTGTTCAGGAGCATCATCGCCATCGGTTTACCAAGTATTGGGCTGCGGCCTACAACAACGGCATTTTTGCCTGAGAGCGGAATATCGTAGGCTTCAAGTAAGCGCATAATTCCCTGGGGGGTTGCAGAGCCGTAAGCCTCCTCCTGCATTGCCATGCGGCCAAAGCCGAGGCAAGTAACACCATCAACATCCTTTTCAAGAGCGATGGCATCAAAGCAGGCACGCTCATTAATCTGTGCAGGGACAGGGTGCTGCAAAAGAATGCCGTGGCAGTTAGGGTTGGCGTTGAGTTCGTGGATTTTTGCCAGTAGCTCGTCGGTCGTCGTCTCCTCAGGCATCTCTACCTTGATCGACTCCATGCCAATCCGCTTACAGGCGTTACCTTTCATTCGAACGTAAGTTGCTGAGGCGGGGTCACCGCCAACTAAAATGGTGGCCAGCGCAGGGGCTTGGCCACCGCTGCGCGCTTTAAGAGCAGCGACACGTTCAGAGAGCTCGGCTTCAGTTTTTTTGGCAACAGCGCTGCCGTCGAGGATAAGAGCAGACATGACAAATCCTTAAGTCTAGACGTAAAACGAAACACCGCAGCTTTAGCTGCGGTTAGATGGCCGTTATTCTACTCTTATTTGTCGTAGAGTTTTAATAAAGCGTTAAACTCCTCATCTGCAATAGATATGACTTGAGCCGCCTCTGGGTAGTGGCCGGTAGTTTCCTCTGTAATGAGATTATTAATGTTGTAAAACGGGCGCCTTGCTCTAGTGTGTAGAGCGCTATTTCATAGTTATGCTGTGTCTACCCTGGCGGTGATGGTGAAATGTTGGACTCAATCCGAGAAATTGATAATCTCTAGAAAACAATTCTAATAAGGTGCTAGACGCGTGGCGAGAACAGCAAAGAGTCGAGTTACCCTAGCGGATGTGGCGCAGTTAGCGGGTGTTAGCCGCAGCGCAGTCTCGCGCACCTTTACCCCTGGAGCATCAGTCTCCGCTGAAACTCGAGTTTTAGTTGAGCGCGCAGCCACTGAGCTTGGTTATCGGCCCAATATATTGGCTCGCAGCCTTACCACGGGGCAGACTAGGCTTGTCGGCCTGGTTGCTAATAACTTCAAGAACCCCGCCTATTTAGAGATCTTTGATACCTTCACACGACTGTTACAAGCTCGTGGTTTGCGCACGTTGCTAATTAATTTAACTGATGAGGTCGACCCACAGCGCAGCTTGGATCTGCTACTGCAGTATCAGGTTGATGCAGTTGTGGTCGCTTCATCAACCCTGCCAGTGGAGTTTAGCAGTGCCTTCTCAGCTGCAGGCTTGCCTGTGGTGCATGCACTGGGACGAACCAACGAGGGGCAGTATGACGTGGTCAGTATTGATAACCAGGCGGCTGGCGCTCTAGCTGCTCGACGCCTGCTCGCATCTGGTTACACTCATTTAGGTTTTCTGGGCGGGCCAGAGAGTGCTACCTCTACGCGAGATCGACTTGCGGGTTTCATGTCGGTTACGGATTCGCTCGCTGATGTGAGTGTGCAGGTCTATTTTGCGGATGGCTACACATTCGAAGCTGGCAACCGTGCGATGCATGATTTAATGGAAGGAGAGTTGGCGCAGGGCTATCTCTGCGGTGACGATATGATTGCCCTAGGTGCGATAAGTGCACTGCAGAACACCGGGGTCAGAGTTCCAGATGATGTGGGAGTGTTAGGTTTTAATAATATCCAGATGGCGGGCTGGGAGAACATACGTCTGAGTACCATCTCCCAACCTTTCAGACGCTTGTTAGAGCTGACAGTTGAGCGTTTAGAGATTCAACTTAAAGCCCCAGAACAGTTTAAACCAAGTATCACGCTACTACCTTGCGAAGTGATAGAGCGTGATACGCTTAAGCCAGTCGTTTAGGATGGCAGCAGGGGCTGAATTTCAGGCCGCCTGAGTTTAAACCTTCTCCCAGCTCCCTTGGTTCGCTCCCGAGCGGGCCACGGCTGCTATCGATTTGATGGAGTCGGCCCCGGCCTCAACCAGTGGTATCAGACCTAGATCTGGTGTCTCACCGATTTTATCCAAATTGATTGCCTGCGCTAGTTCGGTATAGATGTTACCAAATGCCAGTGGCATACCTTCCGCATGACCCACAGTTACACGCGTTGAGCGGTCCGCCTCCGGAGAGAGGTTGGCTTCGCCGCGTTCAATAACCTGAGTTCGACCGCCAACAGGAGTGTAGTAGAGCTGATTGGGCTGCTCTTGTGCCCAACGCAGACCACCAGTTTCACCAAATACCTGAATAGTGAGGCCGTGCTGGCGACCAATGGCGCAGGATGAGGTCCAAAGGCGGCCAACAGTGCCCTCTGACATACGGAAGTTCACCATGGCGTCATCCTCGAGTTCACGACTTGAGATGAGGCTGACGCAGTCCGCGCTGAGCTGTTCTACACGCTGATTCGTTACGAAGCTGGCCATATGCATGGCGTGGATGCCGCAGTCCGCAAACTGTGCTGAGACGCCGACCTTACTGGGGTCGTAGCGCCAACGAACACGCGGGTTGTCCGCATCTGCCGCATCAGCGTGATGGCCGTGCGCAAATTCGGCGAACACCATGCGTACCTTGCCAATGTCACCTCGAGCGACCATTGCGCGCATATGTCGAACCAGTGAGTAGCCAGAGTAGCCATAGTTTACAGCACAGATTTTACCACTTGCCCGAGCGACTTTAACCAGATCCTCTGCCTGCTCTACATTCATGGTTAGTGGTTTTTCGCAGAGTACGTGAAAACCTGCCTCTAAAAACGCCTTGCTGATTTCGTAGTGCGTATCGTTTGGCGTTGCGATTGTTACGAGTTCCACACGATCCTCGCGGTTGCGCTCACCTTCCAGCATCTCTCTCCAGTCGCCGTAACTGCGCTCGGCATCCAGACCAAGTTCAATGCCATAGGCGCGGCCCTCTTCGGGGCGGTGATCGAGTGCTCCCGCGGCAAAGTTGAACAGGCCATCCAATCGTGCGCCCAAGCGGTGCGCAGGACCTATCTGGCTTCCGCGTCCACCACCAATCAAACCCCAATTAATCGGTTTCATCTGTTACTACTCCAAATGTTAAAAGCCAACGCTGGCTAGGAATTCGCGGTTTGCTCGAGCGTCGGTAATTGGCGATACATCGAGTGTTGGGTCGCAATCCTGCTCAACGGTTATCCAACCGTTATAGCCTTTGCCAGTCAGCAGTTGTTTTACTGCGTCAAAGTTCACCTCGCCTTTGCCAAGGTTGCAAAAGATACCCTGGCCACAAGCATCATAGAACCCAGTACGGTTGGCGATGACCTGCTGTTTAACGATTGGGTCAATGTCCTTGAAGTGGACGTAGGCGAGGCGATCAAAGTTGCGAGTCATGAACTCCACTGGATCAAAACCGGCGTAGGTTTGGTGTCCGGTATCGACGCAGAGCTTGAGATGCTTCTCATCTATCTCTTCGAGCAGCTTTTCAAGCTCCGGAAGGTAGTCAACGAAGCCGGCGCTATGGCTGTGAATACTTACCGTCAAGCCATACTCCTCGGTGCCGAGCTTAGCGACAGTTCGAATGCGCTCAGCAAATGCCTTCCACTCATCACTATCCATTTGTACTGCTTCGCTTGGACGTCCAGCAGCGGGTGCACGGCGTTCGGAAATTGAGTCGATCAAAACGAGCTGATTGGCGCCATGAGCATTCAGAGACTTAGCGGTTCTGTGCGCTTTTTCTAACAGGTCAGTGAAGCTGTTGGCGTCGTGGAAGGGTTGGTAAAGTACACCCGCTGTAAGCTCCAGTTGATGCTTCGCTAGGGCTTCTGCAAGTTCCACGGGGTCTTCTGGCATAAAACCGATCGGTCCGAGCTCGATGCCTTGATAGCCCGCTGCTGCGCAATCGCTCAGTACCTGCTGCCAGGTTGGGTTGCGTGGGTCACCGGCGAACTCTACGCCCCATGAGCAGGGTGCGTTACCTACTTTTATTGTCATTATGTGTACCTTCGTTATTCGTATCTGTTCAGGGTTTAAGTTGATGTTGCTAGTCCGTGTCAGTGGTGACTTGACTGTTAAGTGAGATTCACCCAGCGAGAGTGCTTGTACGATTCGCGCATTGCATCGATCACTCGTATCACATTTACACCATCGTCAAAGCTTGGGCAGGCTGGCTGTTCGCCAAGTATTGCGCGGATAAAGTTGGCCTGTTCGATGATTATTAAGTCTTGAAACCCGGTGCCGTGGCCTGGCCCCTGGCAAAAGTAGCGATACTCGCCGTGTAGAGGGCCAGCCAGGATTTTCCTAAAGCCACCATTTGCGCTCTCATCGCGTTGATAGAGCCAGAGTGCATTTTGATCCTCTTGATCGAACTTGATGCTCCCCTCTGTGCCGTGAATTTCGTAGGCGTAGCCCATTTTTCGTCCATGCGCGACACGGGAGAATGAGATGAATCCATTCGCGCCGTTTGCGAACTGGCACATCATCTGAGCTTGATCGTCGTTCGCTTCGGGGTCGATATTTTGTCCGCGTACTTCAGCACGACATTTTACATCAGCAACGAGTGAGGTGATCTCTCCGCAGAGAGCTTGGGCGCACTGAACCATGTGCGGTGCTAGGTCACCAAGTGTGCCGTTCGCTTCGCCTTTGAGGCGCCAGAGGCTAAAGCGTTCATCCACACCGAAGTCCTCGTTATGTTCACCGCGAAACCAGGTGATATCGCCAATAGCACCCTCGTCAATCAGCTGCTTGGCGTAGGCTGTGGCAGGTGTGTTGACGTAGTTGTAAGCGACTAAATTGACTACGGAACGTGCGGCATCAGCGATGGCTTTAGCCTCCTGCAGTGAGCGCCCCATTGGTTTCTCACAAAGTACTGGCTTTCCTGCCGCGGCACAGGCTTTCACGTACTCTAGATGGGTATCTTGAGGGGAGGCTATGACAATCGCGTCGATTGCATCCGAATTGATCAGGTCGAGTGCGCTGTCATAGGCGCGCTCTGCGCCGTAGAGTTGCGCATACCGTGCGGCACTCTGGGGTGAGGAGGCGCTCACACCGCCCAGCGTTACCTGTGCGTTCAGCTCCATCGCTGCGCTGACGCATTTGGCCGCAACGGAGTGGGCTTTGCCCATGTAACCCCCGCCGATTACGCCGATAGCGATTTTTTTCATATTTTTATCCTTAGGTTTGCAACCGGTTGCAAATGTTGTATCGTTTTCGCAAACAATAATCAACAACAGGATGCTCCGATGACAACAATTACGGGCAAAATGCTGACCCTGACAACCGCCCAGGCCATCGTTAAGTACCTACAAAACCAGTGGATAGAGATCGATGGTGAGCGCGTTCGGCTCTGCGGTGGCGGCTTCGGTATCTTTGGGCATGGAAATGTGACTTGCCTAGGCGAAGCTCTGTATGAGGTCCAGCAAGATCTACCGCTCTACCGCGGGCAAAATGAACAGTCGATGGGCTTTGCTGCAGCAGCTTACGCGAAATACCACCTGCGTCGTCGTTTTATGTTTTGTACCGCATCAGCCGGTCCAGGCACCGCTAACCTTATTACTTCGTCGGCTCTGGCAATGGCTAATCGCTTGCCCATGCTAATGCTGTGCGGGGATAGCTTCGCCACGCGTCTGCCCGACCCGGTGTTGCAGCAGGTGGAACACTTCAACAACCCTACGCAAGGTGTGACGGATGCATTCAAATCGGTCACGCGGTACTGGGATCGAATTACTCACCCAGCGCAGATCCTACAGTCACTGCCTCAAGCCATCGGTGTGATGCTTGACCCAGCTGACTGTGGTCCAGCATTTATTGGTTTGCCGCAAGATGTGCAGGGCTGGACCTACGATTATCCTGAGTCGTTCTTCGAGCCCAAGGTGCACCGTGTGCGTGCGATTCTGCCGGACCCTGTCGAGCTTGAGAGCGCTGCGGCGAAACTAAAGCAGGCTAAACATCCGCTCATTATTGCCGGCGGCGGTGTTCAATATGGTGATGCAACCACTGAGCTGCGCGAGTTTGCCGAGAAGCATCAGATTCCCGTCGTTGAAACCATCGCGGGACGCGCAAATTTGCTCTGGGATCACCCACTCAACTGCGGTCCTTTGGGCGTCACTGGGTCAGATTCAGCCAATACCTTGGCGGATAAGGCGGATGTTGTCCTCTGTGTGGGTACCCGTCTGCAGGATTTCACTACTGGCTCTTGGACCGTATTCGGCAAGGGTTGCGAGTTGATAAAGATTAACCCTGCACGACATGATGCGCTTAAGCATCAAGGGCTAGAAGTCATAGCTGGGGCCAAAGAGTCACTGCCAGCGCTTTCGCGTCTTTTGGGTGAGTTTAGTTCGCCGGCAGGCTGGCTTGATACAGCCGCAGCAGAGCGCGAAGCCTGGGCTGTTATCCGGGCTGCAAATACTGACATTAACGTGGGGCCAAATCGTTACGCTCAGGCTATCGGAGTGGTTAACGCGTTATGCGAACCGGGTGATCGGGTTGTCACAGCTGCCGGCGGCTTACCAGCGGAGCTGACAGCTAACTGGCGCACACTGCGCGAGAGCACAGTCGACGTCGAGTTCGGTTTTAGCTGCATGGGCTATGAGATCGCCGGTGGCTGGGGTGCTCGCATCGCACAATCTGAGTCTGAAAAGCATCAGGATACGATAGTGTTTGTGGGCGATGGTTCCTATCTGCTGATGAATTCAGACATCTACTCGGCGGTTATCACTGAGAAGAAATTGATTATCCTCGTACTGGATAATGGTGGTTTCGCTGTGATCAACAAGTTACAGAATGGTAAGGGTAACGCC
>JABXHP010000285.1 GCA_013373575.1 Oceanospirillaceae bacterium
AACCCATTTACCAAACCGAGCGAGCCTGTCTACGCAACTAATTCGTCCACAGAGCTTCAGCCCAGAGATTAAGATGTCTGTAACACGCAAATCCAACAAACTTAATAACGTTTGTTATGACATTCGCGGCCCGGTCCTGCAAGAGGCAAAACGCCTAGAAGAGGAAGGCCACCAGATCCTTAAACTGAACATAGGCAACCCCGCCCCTTGGGGGTTTAATGCCCCGGAAGAGATTGTTCAGGACGTTATCTATAACTTGCCTTCTGCTCAGGGTTACTGTGACTCTAAAGGTCTGTTTGCCGCTCGCAAGGCTATTATGCAGGAGTGTCAGCGTAAGCAGATCGCCAATGTTGGTATCGAAGATATCTACATTGGCAATGGTGTATCAGAACTGATCGTTATGGCGATGCAGGGACTGCTCAACGATAACGACGAGATGCTGATCCCGGCGCCGGACTACCCGCTTTGGACTGCGGCTGTCAGCCTAGCAGGCGGTAACGCGCGTCACTACCGCTGCGATGAGGAAAAGGGTTGGTTCCCCGATATCGAGGACATGCGCTCTAAGATTACCGAACGCACCCGCGGTATCGTCATTATCAATCCCAACAACCCAACGGGTGCGGTATACCCGGCTGCACTACTGGAGCAGATCATCGAGCTGGCTCGCCAGCACAATTTGATCCTCTTCTCAGATGAGATCTACGACAAGATCCTCTACGATGAGGCGCAGCATGTCTCCACGGCTTCGCTCTGTGATGATGTGCTCTGTGCCACTTTCAACGGCCTCTCTAAGACCTACCGCGCGGCTGGATTCCGCTCCGGCTGGATGATCATCAGCGGTCCAAAGCACCGTGCGCGCGACTACATTGAAGGGCTGGATATGCTGGCCAACATGCGTCTGTGTGCCAACGTTCCAGCACAAAACGCCATTCAGACGGCACTCGGTGGTTACCAGAGCATCAATGAGCTAATCGTACCGGGCGGTCGCCTCTGGGAGCAGCGTGAACTGGCCTACAACCTGCTCAATAGCATTGAGGGTGTCAGCTGTGTAAAACCGTCTGGTGCGATGTACCTGTTCGTCAAGCTCGACCCTGAGATCTACCCAATCGACAACGACGAGAAGTTCGCTCTGGACTTGCTGCAGCAGCAGAAGGTACTGATAGTTCAGGGCAGCGGGTTCAACTTGCCTGATACTCAGCACTTCCGCCTAGTGTTCCTGCCGCAAGTGGATCTGTTGGAAGAGGCATGCAATCGTATTGCTAAGTTCCTGAAAACTTATAAGTGATTGGTATTTAAGCGCTGAGAGTACCTTTTACAAACACGCTGTTAACACGTCCGTGTGGGCTTGGTGATAGCATCCATGCTATCAACAGTTTGTAAAAGGTACTCTCAGCGCTTTTTCTTGGATTGTTGTTTTCAGGGGACTTTTGGTTCTGGTGTGAGTGGGTCTTGCTCAGCGAGTTCTCAGAAGATTTAAAGCACCCTTTCAGCTTTGCTCAACTATGCTTGCTTGCGCAGTGGATGGCTTGAAATTCGCTTGCCTACCCCCACATATCTGGTAACGAAACTTTATGAGGATTTGCGCATCATGATGCGAATTGGACTCTTTCTGCTCACCAACTTGGCGGTCATTCTGATTGCCAGTGTTTCACTCTCTCTGCTGGGGGTGAACTCTTATCTTACGGCCAACGGGCTGGATCTGACGTCTCTGATGATCTTCTGTCTAGTGTTCGGTATGGTCGGGTCGTTTGTCTCGCTGTTTATGTCTAAATGGATGGCAAAGCGCTCAACTGGGACGCAGATTATTGCCCAGCCGCGTAATGCGCAGGAGAAGTGGCTGGTAGATACCGTCGCAGAGCTTGCTGATAAAGCGGGCATCGGTATGCCAGAGGTAGGAATCTTCCCGTCCGACGCACCCAATGCTTTCGCTACCGGCTGGAACCGCAACAATGCACTTGTTGCGGTGAGTTCAGGCATGCTGCAACGATTCAAGCCTGAAGAAGTGCGCGCTGTTATGGCGCATGAGGTGGGCCACGTTGCCAACGGTGACATGGTAACACTCGCGCTTATTCAGGGTGTGGTGAACGCTTTTGTTATGTTCATGGCGCGTATTGTGGGCTACGCGGTAGACTCATTCCTGCGTCGCGGTGATAACTCGGGTGGCGTCGGTTTTGGTTTCTACATTGCCACCTTTGTTGCTGAGATAATCTTCGGAGTTCTCGCCTCAACAATTGTTGCTTGGTTCTCGCGCCGCCGCGAATACCGCGCAGATGAAGCGGGCGCGCGCCTCGGCAGCCAGGCAGGAATGATAAGTGCGCTGCAACGTCTGAAGTTGGAGAGTCAGCGCCAGTCAGAGGATCTGGGCGGTCAATTGACAGCATTCGGTATTGCCAGCGATACCAAACAGAGTCTGATGGCACTGTTCGCCAGCCACCCGCCGCTCGATGACCGTATTGATGCGCTGCGCAAACTTAACTAACCGCACACTCCACGGAGCCCGCTCGGGCTCCGTCTACTCTATTTCCGCTTCTCTTGAGGCAGATCAAATCCTAAACCAGCGCACCCCCTAAACTTCGATCTATACTGACTGAAAAATTTGAGGGAGTGTTATGAGTAGCCACACGATTTCGGTTCAAGACGAGGAGACCTCCCTCGGGGGGCGCCTACAGAGCCTTCACGACACCATTATCGAACGCCTGCCAGGCATCTCCAGGATCGCTGTCGCACTTTACGATAGCGAAACCGATCTACTCAAAACCTTCATCAACAGTACGCGCCAAGGTTTAGCCATCGCCGGTTACGAGTATCCGCTAGCGCAGAGTGAGTCTCTGAGCCAACTTAAGCGAGAGTCTGCATGCCGAGTTGTGGACGATATCTCAAAAGATATTTTTCCCGGCAATGAACACTCAGACTGGTTACTCGAGCAAAATTACGGTTCATCCTTCACTATTCCACTAAGCGCCGGCGAGCGTTTCTACGGTTTTGTCTTCATCGACGCCGCTGAGAAATACTATTTTAGCGATCAGGTTCAACGCGACCTGTTGCTGTTCAGCAATATGATCATGCTAACGATCTCTAGAGAGATGTCGGCGGTGCACTCACTGCTGGCGACTGCGCAGGCGGCAAGGGATTTTGCCGACCTGCGCGATTTTGAGACTGGCATGCATCTTAATAGGATGGCGCGCTTCGCTCGCTTAATCGCGAAGGCGGTGGCGCAAAAGTGGCAAATCACTGACGAAAAGATTGAGCATATCTACCTCTTTGCCCCGCTACATGACATTGGCAAGATCGGCATCCCTGATCGCATCCTGCTCAAACCGGGACGCTTAGATGCCGATGAACATGCCATGATGCAAGAGCATGTAAACCTTGGGGTCAGGTTACTGCAGAAGGTGCTGGACGACTACAAGGTCGCCTATCTCAACGACTCCAAAGTGATGCTAAATATTGTCGCTTATCACCACGAATTTCTCGACGGTACGGGCTACCCTAATGGTCTGAGCGGCGAGCAGATTCCAATTGAGGCGCGTATCATAACGGTAGCGGACATCTTTGATGCTCTCACTAGTATCCGTCCCTACAAAAAGGCTTGGTCCATAGAGGATGCGCTCAACGAGCTCGACCATATGGCGTCGAAAGGTAAGTTGGACTCAGACTGCGTACAAGCGCTACGGGACAACTCTGAAGAGGTACTGGAGATCGTTACTCGCATGCGTGACCCTTCAGGCACAGAGGAGCACCTAAGCGCAGGTCAGTCGGGATTCGCGTTGAGCTCGTAGCCCAGATGGCTGAGT
>JABXHP010000157.1 GCA_013373575.1 Oceanospirillaceae bacterium
CTTCTTGGACAGCAGCCCTGATCTATTCGAATTTAAGCCCCCAAAGACCATCTTGGTCCGAGGGGGCATAAAGCGAGTAACAACAGAGTAATGACGAAATACATATCGATGCCCTGCCAACCGTCGCGAGGCTAGGGGCTACATCAAGATAGAGACGCTTACGATCTTGGATCGCAAACCAGTCCGCTTATCATTAATGGTTCTTTAAAGGGTATTCCTTTAATTTAACAAGTTAAAAGCAAGTGCAGCCCTTACTCACGCCAAGACTCATCTCTGAAGCTCCATCACGCCCTTCGCCAGGAACCAGTTCACATTATTGTGATCAGGGAAAATGACGATCGGTGTGACGGCGCGTCAGAGAAGCCACCCAATTTTTTTCACTTTCCATCGCTGGCATGATCTCGGTCGGGACGGTCACGATGGTCGCGATTTTTCGGTAGAACTTTCTCTCTCCATCAGAGTGATCTTTGTTTTTAGTTAGCAATCGATAACCATTCTAAGAAATGGGTGACCCCTCAGAATATTCAGTTCATTGATGTGGGTGACATTGACCGTCAGTCAGACCCTTTCACAATTAGCTACACTACTAATACCTGACTTTGGCAAATGGTCATTTACAGCAGCATCCAAAGCTGTACCTATATTCATAACTATTGGACAGAAGTAATAAATCTAAAGAAAAAGAATCATCAGCTGGTAGCTAAGCAAGCTGCTGTTACCAGATCTAAATTGAAAGCTAAGAAAATGAGCTCTCGATTAGCTAAACGACTAACAAGTAATATCAGTGTGACTGTGGGGTCTATCGCTACAGAATCGATACCTCTTTTGGGCATAGCCACTATCATTGGTGTCAACATCATGGATGTAAATGATGCTTGTAACACTATGGGTGGTATGAATGATCTACTGACAGTATTGCGTGAATCGCCTGATGAGTCTAAAGCCAATGAAGTTTGCGCTTATCGTGATCAAATCCCATCCGTTGCAGAGATCAAAGCAAAAGTGCACAGCTGGTTCTGACTCACGAAAAAAGTTCCGCCGAAAAATCGCGACCAACGCGACCGACGTGACCACATATCATTACTATTTCTTGTGGTCACACAATCATTACCATATGGAGATCTTACAATGGGGCGTAAGACAACTGACTTCATCTCATTCGACACATTCATCGCGGAGATTCTAAATTTTGGCCCGGTGCCATCTAACACAGATGCAGTTACCGCTGCTGACCAATACCAACAAGCATGTATGGCACTAATGCATCAGTACGCGCCAGTAAAGACTGCTTATTTTTTGGGTGAAGCTGATGGGAAAACGGATCGACAGATATATCCCCAGATCCCTCGCGGTAACAATCTCCATAAGTTCTATAGTCTGCACACTGAACTAGCCGAACTTATAAAGGGGGAACTGCTCATAGAGGCAAAGAGAGGTGAACACTCCGCACTCGAGCTGGATGGTAGGGATACCAATAAAGCTACAGTCAAAAGCTTGCACTCATGGTACAGCAACCGCTTTATGCAAAGCATTCCAAAACACTATTATGAATCGCAAGGTATCAACTACGGCGACATCCACTTCCGGAACACTGACACTAGCTCACCCTATGCAAGCCATGACCCGGAAGTCGCAGGTCAAAGAAGTATTCGTAGCTTAAATGAAACAATTGCAGTCTTGCTTCATATCATTGCTAATAACGAAAAAGGTACAAAGCACCTAAAGACTGATAAAGGAAAACTTAAATCTACTGATTTAGCGCGACACGTCTGCTCAGAGAATAGCAAATTCAAGCTCGCTCTTGTGGAAAAAAGCACGCTCACAAAATATTTTCAGACAGCTCTTCGAACGTCTTACAACGGCGATTCCGACTAAAAAAACGACTGCAGGAAAAAAAACCGACTCTTCACCAAACGTCGGAATTACAATTTTACGATGAGCCTCCATTGCATAAACGGAGGCCAAATGATTCCAGACATTTCAACATTAACCGACGCCCTAATTGGCGACCCGCGGAATACGTTCGCGGTCAACCAGCATGAGCGTCCGCTGTTTATACGCGCTACAACGCAGGGAAACCGCATCGCGTGTGATCTCAATTCTAAACTCGCACTGAAGCAGATTCGCAAATCTGCTAAAGAAGCAGGTGCGCGGCCCTCAACTCGTCAACTGAGGGAGGGAATTGAATACTTAGTAGATGAAGCACATGGCAGTGGTGTGACCGTAATCACCTCACTGCGAATCGCTCGCCACGGAAATGGTATCGCACTCGACACAATGAACGGTCGCAATGAAGTTGTTCTTCTCAGCGACGGCGAAGTAAAGCGTGACGCGGTATGCCCTGAGGTGGTGTTCCTACGCACTGACGCAATGCTCCCCTACCCTGAGATCAGTGAGGAGCCTGATCTAACGCTATTGCGGAAGTACCTTAACATCAGCGATATGGAACGCTTCGTTTTGGAGATGAAGCTTTGTCATATCTTAGCAACACCGATTGGACCACACGCAAGCTTCCCGATCACACACATACAGGGCCAGGAGGGCAGTGCAAAAACCACCGCAGCAAAACTAAAAAAGGCTCTGGTCGATCCGAACCGTGTAGATGCGGTCGCCATGCCGAAAAATCAAGAGGAATTATACCACGCAATGGCGGGCAATCTGCTCACCATTATCGACAATGCTCGTACCATTCCCGACAGCATGTCAGATCTACTGGCAGCAGCGGCTTATGGCATCAATGCAAAGAAACGTCAGCTTTACACTGACTTGAACTCAGTAATTCTCCCGATTCAGGGATCAATCTGTGTCACTAGTATTGACCAGGTGTTCACACAGCCCGATGCAATGTCACGGCTGATTCCGATCACGACCAAACCAATCAGCAAACAGGACCGGAAATCTGAAGCGCAACTATTTAGCCAATTCGAGGAGGATAAGCCTAAGATCTTCACCGCCCTGCTGAAGCTCACTGCGAAGATCATCGACAAACTGCCAGACGCGGTACCCACTAATCCGGAACGTATGGCCGGCTTCAGCCACTTTCTTGCAGCGGCGGAACTAGCGGATGCTGTTCCTGCTGGTCACTATCAGGGTGCCTACTCTGCACTGCTCGAGTCTGCAATGAGCGATATTGCAGAAGAGAACGAACTGATCTCAGCCATCAGCAAACTTCTGAACAAGTATGCCGGTGAGATCGATCTATCACCAGCCGAACTGCTGAAGGAACTCACCCTCACAACCCCGCGTGAGCTTCGCTCTGTAGCCTGGCCCCGCGATCCCTCGAGTCTTTCTCGAAAACTTAACACCCTGAAAGGCCTGATGGCATCACAGGGTATCCGCTATGAAACCTACCGCCACGGCGGCCGCAAAATCTTAATCACACGCAGCCAATCTGGAGACTAATCACGATGGAGGACCACATTCATCTCAACGACCTGAAACGTAGTATCGAACGCAGCTGTTTGGTAGCTCCGAACCCTAATATCCGTGAGCGTCTGTACACGGTACTAGACATCATCCGAATACCCCATCCGCATAACTACATCGCATTGGCGCGTCTTGACGTCTGCCTCTACGAACTGAGTATCACAAAGAGTGTTCCGTACATTTTTGTCGGAACTGACTGCAACGACATTCCCCTTTACAAGTACGTAGGACGAGCATCATGAATCTCGAAAAATCTGAACTTATTCAAATAATCATCAACGAAGTAGAGGCGGGTCGCATCAATTCGTCAAATGGCCATTATTGCGAATGCAAACAGCTATTCGCTGACTTGTGGACGATACTCACAACGTCTCAACAAAAGCTCTTCGGCCGTTGTTTTGCGGAACTTGTCAGTTTAAGACGGGTACCGTTTGAGTACTGCGGACTTAGCAGCTCCCGCCACAACCTCTATAAATTGATCGACAAATAACGATCTGACCATCCCAAGCCGGCAACTACGCCGGCTTTTTTACGTCTGTCAAAAGGAGCCAACATGCCCACCATCAACCTCACCCAAACGTTCATCACCAAACACCTCACCTGCCCGCTAGAGAAAGCCCGAATTGAGTACTGCGATCAGTCTGTGGCTGGCTTCTACGTCGAAGTCAGACGCACCGCCCCCGCCAAAGGCAGCTACTACCTACGCTATAAAAATGCTGGCAAGACAGCTCACCAACGCATTGGTACCACTGACACCCTGTCACTGGTTGATGCTCGCAACAAAGCCA
>JABXHP010000066.1 GCA_013373575.1 Oceanospirillaceae bacterium
CTACAACTGCAATTTGAGCGGTCGCAAGGTCGCCATTTGGGGCGCTGCTTTCAAAGCGGGTGTGGCAGATATTGATAATGCGCCCGCGTTGCGCGTCATCGATGCGCTCTTAGCTCAGGGGGCGCACATCTGTGTACATGACCCAGAAGCGATGCAGGCTCTGGCAGACCGTTATGCACATGCACCGGGTTTGAGCCTGGCGACTAGCGCCTACGAGGCAAGTGTAGGTGCTGATGCACTCATGCTACTGACGGATTGGCCAGAGTACGGCTCGCCGGACTTTCCGCGTTTAAAACAGGCAATGCGCGAGGCGCTTATCATTGATGGGCGCAATCTGTATGATCCTCAGCGAGTACAGCAGGAGGGCTTCGCCTACTACACACGCGGACGCAACTGCCTCTCACAGTCGGCAAGCTTGAGTGAACAGAGCACGAGTGAACAGAGACAACCAGCTTGAAAACGCACAAATTGACTGGAGTGACGCGCAGCCGCGCTCCAGCCAATTTGGTGATATCTACTTCAGCCTCGAGGACGGGATCGCTGAGACTGAGCACGTCTTCATTCAACCCAATGATCTAACATCACGCTTCACAGCGCTTGAGGCAGGAAGTCCGTTTGTTATCGCGGAGACCGGTTTTGGTACAGGCCTAAACTTCTTGTGTGCTCGCCGAGCCTTTCTGAAAGCCGCACCAAGCAGCGCACAACTACACTTTATAAGCTGCGAGAAGTATCCACTCAAACTCGAAGATCTTCGCCAAGCACACCAACTTTTTGCCACCGATGCAGACCTATCATCGGGGTGTATGCAGCTGCAAAGCCTTTGGCCCACCAACATTTCAGGCTTTCACCGTCTTAGCCTCGATGATGGACGGGTTCAGCTAACACTCCTTTACGGTGATGCGGCAGTGATGTTAGCCCGGCTAAACGCCAAGGTAGATTGCTGGTTCCTGGACGGATTTGCCCCCTCAATGAATCCCGATATGTGGTGCGACGAACTCTTTGCTGAGCTCGCTCGTTTGAGCCACTCCGGCACCAGCCTCTCAACCTTTACCTGCGCCGGCGTAGTTAAGCGTGGCCTCAAGCAACAGGGCTTCTGTATCAACAAGATACCCGGGTTTGGACGCAAGCGAGAGATGCTCCAAGCGCACTATCAGGGAGACGTCCCAGAGCGACCGACCCAACCCTGGCTAAAACGCCCTACAGTCACTTTAAAACGCAGAAATGCCACCCGCATAGCCGTTATCGGTGGAGGCCTAAGTGGTACAACTACGGCTCATGCTCTAGCGATACGTGGCTATAAGGTGGATCTGTTTGAACAGCATACCGAGTTGGCAAGCGAGGGCTCTGGCAATCCTCAGGGTGCTCTCTATGCGAAGCTTCCTGCCAAACCGACCCTGCAAAGCCGACTGCATCTGGCCGGCCTGCAATATACAGTGCAGATGTTAAAGGGCAAGGCGTTAGTTGATGGCGTAACCGCAGATCTTTGCGGCCTGCTGCAACTTGCGCTCGATCCCAAAGAGGTGGAGCGTTTCAATGAGTTTGAGGCTCAGGGCGCCTATCCGGAGGAGCTTGTGCGTCTTGTATCCGCGGCTGAAGCTACCGAGCTCGCCGGCACCGAATGCGCAGCGACAGCACTCTATTTCCCAACTGCTGGCTGGGTATCTCCGCGCGGGCTAAGCAAAAAGCTGGCTCAGCATCCAAATATTCGACTGATAAGCTCACTGAAGATCGAACAACTTGAGCGACAAAAGGGTAGTTGGAGGCTTAATGGAGCCGGCGAGCTCTATAGCTCAGTGGTGCTCTGTACAGCTTGGAGGAGTGACCTAGTATCAAACTGGGCCAGCCTGGGCCTCAAGCCGATTCGAGGCCAAACCAGCTGGGCAAAACAGGGAAGAACAGAGCTGCGCAAAGTTGTCTGTGGAAAAGGCTACATCTCGCCACCCACAGGGGGGCAGTACTGTTTTGGATCGAGTTTTATTATTGGCGATCAGGCGACCGATGTTCGTCAAGACGAGCATGAGCACAATCTCGCTATACTGGCACACTCCCTACCCCAGCTAGCGAGCGAACTGCAGAGTCACGCTCTACAAGGAAAGGCAGCGCAACGTGCCGGAAGCAGGGATTACATGCCGTTGATAGGCCCCCTGTGTAATCAGCCGCAAATGCAACAGCAGTTCAAGAGTCTGAGTAAAGATGCGCGCCAGCACTTTAGCGGCGAAGCGCCTTGGTTAGACGGCATCTACGTCAATCTCGGTCACGGCTCCAAAGGGCTGATAACCTGTCCATTGAGCGCAGAGATTTTGGCTGCTCAGATCAACAACGAGCCCTACCCTGTAGAGCAGGCTTTAGTTGATCTAATTTCCCCACAACGCTTTACTATACGAGAGTTAATTCGTTCAGGGGGCTGATATGGCACTGGTGGTTTTTGATCGTGGGACGCGTATTAAGACGCCCGTATCAAGTATTTTCCCGCCGCGACGCGTAGAGTCGAGCAGCGCTTCCGCCGCAGACCCCGCTATTCCTTCAGGGCCTGATACGCCCAGAGCTGAGCATGAGCAACAGATTGCCGATTTCGCACACCTAGCTGAATCAGCAGAGCATAGGGCCGCTGTGAAGGCCTACGCCAGCAATGCTGAGGCAAGCCAGTCTATAAAGACGCAAATAGTTGCGCGTCAGATCATGAGTGCACCGGTGATAAGCTGTCAGATAGACACACCGATCACCCAGGCGATAAGCCAGATGGAGACTGCAGGTGTGCACTACCTCGCGGTCTTTGATCTGCAGAGTGAACTGACTGGATTGGTGAACCGTCGTGACCTTCTGACCAATCACAAACTGGCAAACGCCTCGGTAGAGGCGGCGATACAACAGCACTTTCTCGTTGCGACACCCGACACAGCCGTACTCCAGATCGCCTCGAATCTGCTCGAGTATCAGTGTGGTGCGGTACTCGTTCTGGATGAGGAGGATCAGCTAAGCGGTATCATCACCCGAACGGACCTTATACGACTGCTCATCAGTCAAGGGAGAGCAGAGGGCTGGGTGTAAACCGGTCAGGCCTCGGCAGACTTACCGCCGAAAAATCGTCGAATAGCGCCAAACACACGTTTTATTCCGCGCCAAAGCTTCGGCAGCAGCCATACTAGCAACAGCAAAAACAACACTAACCCCAAGAGGAACCAGAGCGGATGGTTGAGTGCCGCCCAAAGCCC
>JABXHP010000126.1 GCA_013373575.1 Oceanospirillaceae bacterium
AGCGTCCAGTTCAAATTTGAAGTGGGGTTTTCACCGTTGAACATGAATACCAGACCACGATAGCCGAGCATCGAACCTAGGGTGACGATGAAGGCGTCTACGCCGGTCTTCCAGACAATCAGACCATTAATCGCACCTAGTAATGCACCCGTCAGGAGAGCCAAAGCCCAGGCAACTGGGATAACACCGTCGCCCATATCAGCGAATATTGGCCAAGCCATACTGTCCAGCAGAACGATGCCAGCGATGGCAAATATCGCCCCAACGCTCAGATCGATATTGCCGTTGACCATAATCAAAGTCATACCGACAGCGATGATCCCGATAGGCGCGGACTGCTTTAGCAGGAGCAGCATATTGTCGGCATCCATGAAGGCCTTATCGCTCAGTGCGAAGTACTCACCAGCAATACTGAAAAACACCAGTTCAAACAGTATAAAGAACCAGATAGCGCCGCTTTTTATGAGCTTTTTCGTTTGTTCAGATTTCATCACAGCTCCTCCCTACACTGACGCAAAGAAGCGGCCGCGCTTGATCGAGATATCAAGCCAAACAGCGAGGATGATGATGCCCCAGGTGATGACGAACTGGACATAGAACGGCAGCCCCATTAACAGCAAGCCATTCTGGATAAATCCGAGCATCAGCACCCCTATGAGCGTTTTAAAGACCGTACCCGAGCCGCCAAGCAGTGAGGCACCGCCAAGAATCACAGCTGCCAGAACTTCCAGCTCAAGGCCTTGACCCACCGTGTTTTGACTACCGAGTGAGCGGCTTGCCTGAATCAAACCTGCGGTAGCCACACAAAACGCGGAGATGAGGTAGCAGAGAAATACAGTGCGGGCGCGGGGTATACCCGAGAATGTGGCCGCTGTAGCGTTGCCACCCACCGCATAAACCTTGCGGCCAAAAGGAGTCTTCGCAAGCAAAATGCCAAGTAGAGAAGCGAGAAGAGCAAATAGAATGATAGGCACAGGAATACCGATAATGTCACCCTGGCCAAACACACTAAACCACGTACCAGACTTATCAGCGATATCCATATTCTTACCGCCAGAGTACGTCAGAGTAAGACCGTGGATCGCAGAGAGCATGCCCAGCGTCACGATCAGAGAATTCAATTTAAGATAACCGACGAGAAAACCGATTAACGCGCCCAGTGCCAGCGTCATCAAAAACATCAGAGGGATTGCCATTAATGGCCCTATCTTGTCATGCAGATCCAAAACAACGATCGTCGAAAACGACATCATAGAACCAACTGACAGATCCAAATTCCCACTTATGACTACAAAGGTCACACCAATAGCCATCACACCCAAAATGGCAGATGAGCGCACTACGCTGAGCACGTTATCAACCGAAATGAATTTGGTGTCGGCTATTGTAAAGACCACCATGAAGAGGACAAACGCAATCAATATGCCCTGCTTACCAAGCAGCTTTACAAACTCGTTATTGGCAAAGCCTGCCATACCAGTCTCCCGAGTATTGTTTCATTCTTATTCGTTAAGAGAGCGGCTCAAAGTCACCCCTGAGCCGTCTCTATTACCAGTAAATCGAGGTTAAACCCGGACCGATTAGAATACTGGCTTCGTGAACTCAGACATGTTGTCCTGAGTAATCTTTGGAGTATCGAAGTAGTTCAGGAACGGAACATCCTTGCCGCTAAGAACGTCGATTGCAGTTTTGAGTGCAGCTTCAGCATCATCCACAGGAGACTGGTAGATAGAACCCCAGTATTCACCAGCAGCCATCGCCTCGTAGCCAACTGCAAAGTTAGTTGCGCCTACAAAGATGATGCCTTCACGGTTTGCTGCGCGAGCAGCGTTCAGAGCACCGACACCCATGTTGTCATCACCCGCGTACACACCGTCGATGTCATCGTACTTAACAAGGAATGCCTCCATTACTTGCTGAGACTTCTCACGGTTCCAATCACCTGGCTGCTCGTCAAGCTGAACTACGTTTGGACACACTTCTGGCAGGCGGTCGTTAAAGCCTTTTGCACGTTCGATTGCTGTGGTGTAGCCAGGCTGACCCGTGATGTGCACTACTTTCGCTTCGTTTTCGATACCCATCGCCTTGAATTTGTCACACATGATCTCAGCAGAACGGCGACCCTGGGTGATGTTGTCAGGACCAGAGAATGAACTAATGAAATCGAAGCCGGCTTCGGCGATATTTGAGTTTGTCGCGATTACAGGGATGCCTGCTTTTTTCGCTTTACGAACGGCAGGAATTACCGCTTCGCCGTTGGTTGGCCAAATGATAATTGCATCAACTTCCTGCTGGATAAGGTCTTCAACCTGTGCAATCTGACGCGCAACGTCACCGCCGGCATCCAGTACGACTGCTTCCACCTTCGCGTTGGCTTCAGCGGCTGCGATGAATGCTTTCTCATATGTGGTCTGGTAGCTATCAACGCCAACGTTATTCTGCGTGATACCAATCTTCATCATGCCGTGCGCACCAGCGACAGCCATACCAGAGACAGCCAATGTAGATGCGGCGATTGCAGCGCCTAAGACGTTTTTCATTTTCATCGTTTAAATTCCTTACCTTATTTTTGTTTCACGTTACTGACCCTGTAAGTCCCCTCTCATTGTCTGTGACATCAGGGGTCGCTCAATCAGTGTCCCTAAGGTACCGCGGTAATAAAATCAGAAAACCCCCTTTAATATCCATATCGGATATGGTCATATCCATTCTGGATATCATTACGGTTATCAAATTACTCTCGGAGTCGTAGCCTTGACCTGGTTAGCAAAACAAGGTGCCGTGCAACGCTCGATGCACGAGCACAATCAAGATCGAGACAAAAAGATGGGCCAACCCGAAGAGATACGCACAGGAAACCGCATACCGACTGAGACAGAGAGCCAGCTCGCTGCCTTCATTGAGTATGCTGATGAGTTCTTGTCTCTTATGGAGACCACCCATCCACTGTACGTACCAAATCCGCATGCTCGCATGAGCATTGAACTGCTGCGTCGCCATCTTCAGTCCAAACGTACACAGCCTTCTCTTCTGGTAGAGATCAGCGGTGTCCCCTACGCGACCGCGACACGTCGTCTAAAAGAGCTAATAGATGCAGGCCTTGTCGACAAGCGCGAGCGCACTCGCAGTGGACGCAGCTTCTCTCTACATCCTAGCGACAGAATGATCGACACTTGGGTTCAGTTGATGAAGGGTAGCGCAGCTCTGATAAACGAAGCTTTCGAGCAGGCAGAGCCGGGCGACTCCAGTGAGCGATTCTTCGGTAGTACCTATACTAAATCACGTTCAGCGCCGCCGCTAAGTGTATTAACCAATCCTCTGAAACTCTCAGGCGGACTCAAGACACTGCTGCACAGTGACCCAAGCTTCATGGTGATTAACAATCTGAGACGCCACATTGAGGTTGTTCTTGGTTGTGCGGTACACAACAGAACTCACTCTCTCGATACACTCCTTGAAGAGATTATGAAGAACGCAAGACGAGAGCGAAGTGCCTACGACGTCATTGCAGTTAATTTGCCTCAAGTTGGATTGCTTGCGCAAAGCGAGGCTATTCTGCCGCTTGATGAATATATGGATTTGTCAGCGATCGATCCGAGCGACTTTCACCCGGCGAGTTGGCAGGCTAGTCATTGGGATGGACGCTGCTACGGTATACCGATAGAGACAACCTGTGAAGTTTTGATGTACCGCACCGATCTTTTTCAAAACGCTGGTTTGTTGGCACCTACAACGACACGGGAGTTACTGCTCGCAGCTAGAGCCCTGCACGATCCACGTCGACAACAGTATGGAATTGCTTGGAACGCCGCTCGAGGCACGCCACTGGGCCACACGTTTATAATGGCAATGGCTGATTTTGGGCAACCCGTGGTAGACCTGACCCCTTCGGGCAGTGGTTTCTTGCTCGAGGAGATTCCTCACAAGCAATACAAGCCAATGATCAACACCAATGCTGGTCTGCAGGCTGCTAAGTTCCTACTTGAGCTGGTGAAGTATTCGCCGCCGGGCATACTAAGTATGTCTTGGTTTGAACGGATAAAGCAGTATGCCCAAGGTAGCTGTGCGATGACGTACAGTTACACGCAGATGACGCCCTACTTTGACGAAGATAAAGATTCACCGGCGCGCGACAACACTGGCTATGTACCGCACCCCGCAGGCAGTATTTTCCGCCCGGTATCACCGGTAGGCGGTTTTATTCTGAGCATCCCAAGCAACATCAATAAAAAGCGCATACCCGAAGTAGTCGAAGCAATTGAGACGATCACCTCAGCGCGGGCCCAGCGACTCTATGTGCAAAACGGCAGTCGAGGCTGTTCGCGCTATTCAGCCAACTTGGACCCCGAGGTGCGTGAGGCTTCATCTGTAATTGAAGCGATAGACGAGATGTCCCGTCGAGGTGCGCTGCAAGCCTGGCCGCGTCCTCCGATACCACAAATTAAACCCATCACGGAGCTTTGCGGCAATGTAATGCACGAAATGCTACGTGGGCTTATTACGCCTGAGGAGGCGCTCGATCGAGCGCAAGCTGAGGCGGAACACATTTTCAACACTTGGAAACAATAAAAACTGGGAGTAGTAGTAATGAATCCAACACGTCTAGCTGGAAAAAATATCGTTATCACCGGTGCAGCGCAGGGCATGGGAGCAGCTAATGCAGTCTATTTTGCTGCGCAAGGTGCTAACGTCGTAGTCGGCGATCTCAACTTTGAAGGCGTTCAGAGCGTAGCTGACAAGATCAACGCTATGGGTAACGGCAAGGCCATCGCAGTGAAAATGAACGTTGTAAAACGCGAAGATCACGCGGCTGCGGTAAAAGCTTGTGTTGATAACTTCGGTTCGCTCAACGTTTATCTGAATAATGCTGGCGTCAACAAGCCAAAAATGTTCATGGATATTGACGAGGAGAACTGGGAT
>JABXHP010000136.1 GCA_013373575.1 Oceanospirillaceae bacterium
AACCAGGGTCGAGGGGATCAGCGTTACCCCCTGTAGAACAGGCCGTCCACTGAACTGCGCTAAGCGCTCCGCGTTTCCAAGCCCATTCTGCAGAGTTACGATTACACTATCGTCGCTGAGACTGGGGAGCACCGCGTTCAGCGCAGCCTCAGTTTGATAGGTTTTAGTAAAGAGCATGACATAACGCGCGTCTTTGGCGTTCTCTAGTTTAGCCGCACTCGGGTAGACCCTCTGCTTACCACTATCGAGCTCCATTACCAAACCCCGTTCAGCGATAGCATCAGCGGTAGCCGTGGAACGATTGACCAACTCTACCTTGTAACCCTGAGCCGCGAGATGCCCTCCAACCAGACACCCCACCGCACCGGCACCCAGAATCATAACGTCGTTCATACTCGCTCCTTAACGGCGGTTTGTAGAGTCGAATATTTTATCTGCATTACCTTCTACAAAACCCTGAAACAGAGCCCCATCTAGTTGCGGATAACGCAGCGCAAATTCGTAAAAACAGGTGGCGATTTCATGTTCATCACCATCGGCGAAACGCACTAACTGAAGGTCAGCAAGCGTGGAAGCCTGCTCTAAATAGAGATCGGGAGAGCCTTTTATTTCGCCTCCAACGCTGTTTATCTCAAACCCAGCAGCTTTAACCGCATCCACAACCTGCTGCACGGTGCGAAACTGCTCAAGATGGTTGACGCTAATTGTGAAGTGGTTGGCGCGAAGCCCGATCGCCAGTAGCCAAGCCGCATACTCACTCTCGTTCAAAAGCGCCTGATACTCCGTCCAGCTCGGCATAGGCCAGGCACGGCCTGAGTAGAAAACACCAATATCCAGCGTATCGACCACAATCTGATCGGTGTATTTGGCAAGCAGCCCCTGAGTACCAGAGCTCAACTCGTTTACCAGCAGCTCCGATAGAAATATTTTAGGTACACCAGCGTCTGGATGCATGTAACTGCGCGCCCTGAGCCTCTTCTGCTCAAAGCGATACTGCCCTTGCACGCTGTATCCAAGGCCCAATAGCAGCGGCTCGAGGCGCTCTAACTCGAAAGGGGAGTTGGCGAATGTGCGAAAAGCGACATGGTCGTTTACTAGGTTCGGGTTTCGCGCCGCAAATAGGTTATGAATTACTCGAGCCTGCGGGGCGAGTTTTGTGTAGTCCGCCCAAAGTGCCTCAAAAAACTGCTCAACCATTAGATAGAACCTCAACGATTTTTAATTCACCAAGCTAACTTTATACGCTATTCCAGGCTTAAGCTGGAGAGAAAGTCGATAGCGGCTCGAATGCGCGGTATCCGCTCGGTGCTCTGGTGATAGACCAAGTAGAACTCCCGCTCTCTATCTGCCTCTGGTAATAGATGGACGAGTTCATCCGAGGGCGAGAGTAAGAACCGATGCAGCATGCCGATACCCAGACCCGCTTTTACAGCCTCAACTTGCCCTAACGGCGAGTAGATGGCTGTTTGAGACTGCCAGCCACTGTAGACCGCCTTGGGTATATTAAGTTTCTCGGAGAATAGAAGGTCCTCAACATAGCCAACCAAGCGATGCTCCGCTAACTCATCAAGAGACCCCGGTGTGCCGAAGCGTTCCAGATACCGGGGTGAGGCGAAGAGCCCAAGGCTGTAAGATCCTAGCAGAAGTGAGTCCAGTTTCGCTTCCGTCGGTCTGCCTACCATTACGGCAATGTCGGCCTCGCGTCGCGATAACGAGAAGCCTCGCGACTGAGGCACTATCTCGATCCGCAGATCCGGATTAGCGTCTAGCAGGCGCTCTAGGTTTGGAGTAAGAACGCGTAGCGCAAACCCCTCAGGCGCTGCGATCCGCACCGTTCCGCTCGCCGAGTTGGCATCCGATCCAAATATCTCCCCAGCGGCCTCAATCTCAGCCTCAGCACGCTCTAGATACTCCATCAAACGCCCCCCCTCGTCAGTTAGCTTGAGCCCTTTAGAGTGGCGGGTGAAGAGTGGGGTTCCGGTGCGTTGTTGTAGATAGGAGAGGTGACGCGAGAGCGTGATTGAAGAGATATTCAAACTCTCAGCCGCCCTACCTAGCGTGCCACTACGAGCGACCGCTAAGAAATAGCGCGCGTCTTCCCAGTTAAAGCTTTTCCCCTGCATATGCCACTCACATCTCTATTAATGCACTCACTGTGAAGCCCAGTTTACTGGGCGATCGTCTACCGAGAGCCCTAATCGCGCACGAACGTGCGCTCCTGCAGACTCGTAACAACATCGTTACTGTTAAATCGATATGATACGTCGTATTTGATAGATCATACTCTAACTATTTATCGTTGTTGTTACATTTTTGTTCCTGTTTAATACTTCCATACAAACAAGGAGATACTTTATGACTATCGTTGGTAACTACATTGGCGGCCAGCACGTCGCTTCTGCCTCAGGTCGCACAGCACCTGTATTCAACCCAGCTACTGGTGCACAGTCTAAAGAGGTGGCACTGTCGACTGCAGACGAAACTCGCGCTGCTATCGCAACGGCTCAGGAAGCGTTTAAAACTTGGAGCAAAGTAACGCCTCTCAACCGCGCACGCATCATGTTCAAGTTCAAAGAGCTTGTTGAAGCAAATGCGGACGAGCTGGCTGAGCTGATCACCTCTGAGCACGGTAAAGTATTCTCTGATGCTAAAGGCGAACTGACTCGCGGTTTGGAAGTCGTTGAGTTCGCCTGTGGTATCCCACACCTGCAGAAAGGTGAGCACAGCCTCAACGTTGGCCGTGGTGTAGACAGCTACAGCCAGATGATGCCTATGGGTGTGTGTGCAGGTATCAGCCCATTCAACTTCCCAGCCATGGTTCCAATGTGGATGTTCCCAGTTGCTATCGCTTGCGGTAACACCTTCGTAATGAAGCCATCTGAGAAAGACCCTTCTACAACGATGCGTCTTGCTGAACTGCTGACGGAAGCTGGCCTACCCGATGGCGTATTCAACATCGTTAACGGCGACAAAGAGTCTGTAGATGTTCTGCTGACAGACGAAGCGGTACAAGCTGTTAGCTTCGTTGGTTCTACCCCAATTGCTGAGTATATCTACTCAACTGCAAGTGCACATGGCAAGCGTGTTCAGGCTCTTGGCGGCGCAAAAAACCACATGATCGTAATGCCAGACGCTGAGCCTTCGCAGGTTATCAGCTCACTGATGGGTGCGGCGTACGGCTCAGCAGGCGAGCGCTGCATGGCGATCTCTGTTGCAGTCTGTGTTGGCGACGCGGTTGCTGATCACCTGATCAAAGATATGACTGCAGAGATCGAAAAGATGACCGTTGGCAATGGCATGACCTCACCAGAACCCCACATGGGACCTCTGGTCAGCCGTGTACACGCTGACAAAGTTCTCAGTTACATCGACTCAGGTGTTGAAGAGGGCGCGACTCTAGTTGTTGATGGCCGCAACTTCAAAGTTGTTGATCACGACAACGGCTACTTCGTTGGCCCGACTCTGTTCGACAATGTTAAGAAAGGCATGCGTATCTACGAAGAGGAGATATTTGGCCCAGTACTCTCAGTTGTTCGCGTAAACAGCTACGAAGAGGCACTGCAACTGATCAATGATCACGAATACGGCAACGGTACCGCTATCTTCACACGTGACGGAGACACGGCGCGTAACTTCTGTGAAAACGTCCAGGTCGGCATGGTGGGCGTAAACGTGCCAATCCCGGTACCTATGGCGTTCCACAGCTTCGGCGGCTGGAAGCGTTCACTCTTCGGTCCACTGCACATGCACGGTCCAGATGGCGTACGCTTCTACACTCGCATGAAGACTATCACTGCACGCTGGCCAACTGGTCTGAGCGCAGGCCCAGAGTTCTCAATGCCTACAATGAAATAAGCATTAGCTGAACAGAAAAAGGCGACCTCAAATGAGAGTCGCCTTTTTTATTGCTCTTCGTCACAAATTGCCCAATAAATTGGGCTCCTATAATCCACCTCAGAGAA
>JABXHP010000045.1 GCA_013373575.1 Oceanospirillaceae bacterium
GATCTTCACGTCTTTAAGAACTAGCGCGTAGTTCGTCTCATCACCATTGAATACTTCAAACAGGTTCACTACAGGGGAGTACCCCGTAGATATGCTGACAAAACCCCAGCTGTTGTTAGCGCTGTAAAGTTGCAGCAGTTGCTTACCGTCTGATGAGAGCAGCGTATCTCCGAGCTCATATCTACTGAGCATTAGCGGGTTAGACATCTTATAAGAGGGGCCCGTAAGGTAGTGCTGCAATACTAACCGCGCTAAATCAGAGCTTGAATCACCTGTGGCGGAGGAGATCTTGGCAATTGGCAGCGGTGTGACGCTTGGTTCGCGAACCACCTTATCGGGTGCAGGCGCTGAACTACATCCTGCCAACAGTACAAGCCCCATCAAAGACGCCAAAATCCATCGTGTCATCACGACTCCCCCAAGTTATCCATGTTGTAGTTATCGACAAATCGCTAGTTGCACTTAAATTTCCACTCAGTTTAGACCAAATCTGCCTGTCTGTTTCAGCCAGTAAAGCAGTGGAGTGCAAGGGGTCAAACCCTGCGCTTATACTGCTACAACTGATATACTTCAGCGCACATTCTACTTGTTGGCTTGGAGCAGAGCATGAGCGAAACATTAACAATCACCCGTCCCGACGATTGGCACCTTCACCTGCGTGATGGAGAGGTACTGCAGCATGTTGTGCCCGCCACCGCCAATCAGATGGGTCGCGCCATTGTTATGCCAAACCTGCGCCCACCGGTTACCAATGCCGAGCAGGCGCTAGCCTACCGCGAGCGAATCCTTGCGCACCGTCCGGCTGGGTCGAACTTTGAACCGTTAATGACGCTCTACCTCACCGACAACACGACCCCAGAGGTGATTGCTGAGGCGGCGGCAACGGGAGTTGTCAAAGCGGTTAAGCTCTACCCCGCCGGCGCAACCACAAACTCAGACTCAGGTGTTACGGATCTCGGCAAACTTGACGCTGTATGCGATGCGCTAGATGAAGCAGGTATGCCACTACTGATTCACGGCGAAGTTACCCACAGCCACGTGGATATCTTCGATCGTGAAAAGCAGTTCCTCGATGAGATTCTGACACCGCTGGCCGCAAAGCACTCAAATATGAAAATAGTGGTCGAGCACATCACCACAAAAGATGCTGCTGAATTTGTCGCATCTCAGGGCGACAACGTTGGTGCCACAATTACTGTGCAACACCTAGCCTACAACCGAAATCACATGCTTGTAGGCGGTATCCGTCCTCACCTCTTCTGTCTGCCAATATTGAAGCGCAACGTGCATCAGCAAGCGCTTCAGGATGCAGTAGTGAGCGGTAGCTCGAAGTTCTTCCTTGGCACCGATTCCGCGCCGCACGCGAAGGGTGCTAAAGAGAACGCTTGTGGTTGTGCTGGGTGCTACTCAGCCTACGCAGCGATTGAGCTCTACGCGGAGATTTTTGAAGATCTGGGTGTACTGCAAAACCTCGAGGGCTTTGCTAGCCATCACGGTGCCGACTTCTACGGCCTGCCGCGTAACAGCGACAAGGTAACTCTGGTTAAGGAGGCGTGGGAAGTGCCATCTGAGATGCCATTCGGCAGCGATATCATCATTCCGATTCGCGCGGGTGAAACTCTGCGTTGGAAGTTGCAGCACTGATGAGCGTCTAGCACAGTAAATTGGGCTCCTTTAAATATCCGCAGGAGCCCAGTTTACTGGGCGATCACCACTTTACCTGAAGGTAAAGTGGTCACCCTCCACATCCACAGCGATCTCGGCGCCGGGCGGAAAATCACCGGCCAGTAGGCGCTGTGCTAGTGGGTTTTCGATCCACTGCTGGATAGCGCGTTTGAGCGGGCGGGCACCGTAGATGGGTTCGAAGCCGACATCCACCAGTCTGTCCAGCGCAGTGCTTGTCAGGGTGAGACTCAACTCATGCTCAGCCAGACGCTTGCGCAAGCGGTCGAGCTGAATATTGGCGATACCAGAGACCTGATCTTTACGCAGGCTGTGGAACACGACCACCTCATCGATTCGGTTAATCACCTCGGGACGGAAGTGAGTGCCTACTACCTCCATCACGGCAGACTTCATCAAATCGTAATCGTCATCATCTGAGAAGTTCTGAATCAAATCAGAGCCCAAGTTCGATGTCATAACCACGATGGTGTTGCGGAAGTCGACGGTACGCCCCTGACCATCGGTCAGACGACCATCCTCAAGTACCTGCAACAATATGTTGAACACGTCTGGATGCGCCTTCTCAACTTCATCGAGCAGGAGCACCGAGTAAGGTTTGCGACGCACTGCTTCTGTGAGGTAGCCACCCTCTTCATAACCGACATAGCCTGGAGGCGCGCCGATTAGGCGAGCTACGGAGTGTTTCTCCATAAACTCTGACATATCGATACGCACCAGCGCCTCTTCAGTATCGAACAGGTAGGTAGCCAGCGCTTTACAGAGTTCTGTTTTACCAACGCCTGTGGGGCCTAAGAAGAGGAACGAACCATTGGGGCGGTTCGGATCGGCCAGGCCGGCACGCGAGCGACGCACAGCGTTCGAGACCGCGCTCACCGCTTCACCTTGCCCAACCACGCGGTCATGCAGTGCATCTTCCATCTTCAGCAGTTTCTCGCGCTCACCCTCAAGCATTTTGGCAACCGGAATACCGGTCCAGCGTGAAACAACCTCAGCAACCTCCTCTTCAGTCACCTTGTTGCGCAGAAGCTTGGTCACAGCCTCAGTCTGCTCAGATGAATCAGCCGCTTGGAGTTGACGCTCTAGCTCAGGGATTTTGCCGTACTGCAGCTCGGACATTTTTGCGAGGTCACCCGCACGACGCGCCTGCTCCATCTCGATTCGAGCTTGATCTAGCTGCTCTTTGATCTGCTGTGAGCCCTGCAGCGTTGCCTTATCTGCTTTCCACACCTCTTCGAGGTCTGAATACTCTTTATCCAAACGCTCGATGGTCTGTTCGAGCTCAACCAGACGCTTCTTAGCCGCCTCATCTTTCTCTTTCTTGAGCGCTTCACGCTCCATCTTCAGCTGAATCAGGCGGCGCTCGAGACGGTCCATCTCTTCGGGCTTAGAGTCCATCTCCATACGGATACGCGACGCCGCTTCGTCGATTAGATCGATCGCTTTGTCGGGGAGCTGGCGGTCAGTGATGTAACGCTGACTAAGTTTTGCCGACGCGATAATCGCCGAATCGGTAATATCTACGCCGTGGTGGACCTCGTAGCGCTCTTTCAAACCACGCAGAATGGCGATGGTATCCTCTTCGCTAGGCTCATCGACAAGCACTTTCTGGAAACGTCGCTCCAGCGCTGCGTCTTTCTCAACATATTGGCGGTACTCGTCTAGCGTCGTTGCACCCACGCAGTGCAGCTCACCGCGCGCCAGCGCTGGTTTGAGCATGTTACCGGCATCCATTGCGCCCTCGCCTTTACCTGCGCCAACCATTGTGTGCAACTCGTCGATAAAGAGGATAATCTGGCCCTCTTGCTTAGAGAGCTCATTGAGTACCGCTTTGAGGCGCTCCTCAAACTCACCGCGGAACTTAGCACCCGCTATCAGGGAACCCATATCCAGCGACAACACACGCTTGTGCTTTAGCCCCTCGGGCACCTCGCCGTTAACGATACGCTGCGCTAAGCCCTCAACAATGGCGGTTTTACCCACCCCCGGCTCACCAATGAGTACTGGGTTGTTCTTGGTGCGGCGCTGCAGCACCTGAATGGTTCGACGAATCTCATCGTCGCGGCCGATGACAGGATCGAGCTTGCCACTTTCAGCACGCTCAGTCAGGTCGATACAGTACTTATCGAGCGCTTGACGGTTCTCTTCCGCATTCGCATCCATCACCGCCTCATCACCTCGCACTTCGTTAATTGCTTTGACCAAAGATTCACTGCTAACACCGGCACTCTTCAGCGCTTTACCCGCTTCGCCCTTATCATTGACCATCGCCAACACAATCAACTCGCTGGCAACGAACTGATCACCGCGTTGCTGAGCAAGCTTGTCCGTCATATTGAAGATGCGGGCCATCTCCTGCGACATGCGAATTTCGCCATCAGGATTGGAGACAACCGGAAGTCGATCTAGCGCTTCGCCTACTTTGCGCGCAAGGGAAGGAAGATCAGCACCTGCCTGCTTTAGAAGGGGACGTACAGCCCCGCCACGCTGCTCTAGCAGAGCCGCCAGTAGGTGCACGGGTTCAATCATATTGTGATCTTTGCCGATCGCCATGGATTGCGCATCAGCCAGTGCTTCTTGAAGTTTTGATGTAAATTTATCTGGGCGCATTCTAGCCTCCACTGATAGGTGCCTCCCGCGTTCGGCAAGGCACGAAACTACTCTTTCTCCTTACCTTTATGGTGGATATTTGATCAGTTTCAAGAGGTGGAATAAAAAAATAGCGGCATTTATTTAAAAATAGCGCCAAACGGCAGAGAACTATGCGCTGGATCAAAGTTGTGCTGAAGTCTATCGGCGCGCGGAGTATTATTCGGACGCCAGCGGGAATCTCAATCTAAAGCAAGTACCTGCACCCGGAGCGCTTTCGACCGAAATTGAGCCCTGATGCTCTGCCATAATCCGCTTACTGATAGCGAGGCCGAGCCCAGTACCCTCACCCACAGGCTTGGTGGTAAAGAAGGGGGTGAATATTTTATCGACCAGTTCGCTCGCCATCCCCTCCCCAGTGTCAGCGACCCAAAGCTCTACCGCATCACCATCCACTCGGCTACCCACTGTGATACGCCCTGACTCCTTAATAGCCTGGGAGGCATTCACGATCAGGTTCACCAGCACTTGAGTAATCTCGGCCGAATTGGCTTTTACAGCAGGGATATCAGAGAGCTCTGTCGTCAGCTCAGCGTGATATTTAAACGCATTGCGCGACAGTTCCACGGCGACACTCACTGCATCGTTAAGATCAGTCTCGACCATAGCGTTGCGACTCGGGTGAGAGAACTGACGCAGACCGCTGACGATGGTGACGATACGCTCACTGCCATCTCTGAGGTCTGCCAATATGTCATCGAGATCCTCAAGGATAAAGCCGAGCTCCTCCGCGTCATATTCTAGTCCGAGCGCTATTAAATTCTCGATCTGATGTTCGGCCTGGGCCTCGATTTTTAGCAGCGAAGTTACTGTGCGCACCATGGGGTTGAGAAACCCCTCCAACGACATAAGGTTACTCTTTATATAGGCCAATGGGTTGTTTATTTCGTGCGCCACGCCCGCGGCGAGAGTACCCAGAGAGGCGAGACGTTCGGAGTGCATCAGCTCATTCCCGCGCTGAGCCAACTCCGTCTCGAGACGCTCAAACTCACGCCAGTAGCCTTTGAGTGGGTCGCTATCTAGCAAATCAGCATCGGTAAGGCCAAGTTCGCGCAAAGCGGGCAGGCTTGAAGAGGTCGGGGTAAGTGCAAATGTACTGCTCTGCCCCTCATCAACTTTAGATATCACGAAAAACTCAACGCCCACAGGGCCGAGCTCAATAGTTGCGCCCACATCTAGACCTTGAGTTTGCTCATGCAACTGCGGCGCTCCAATAACCTTTTCCAATGCTGAAGAGAGGTCAGAACAGCCCTGCTCAGTTGAACGAAAAGAGAAACTGAATAGCTGAGTACTTGGCACAGACATTACTGCTCCTCTAATTCACTGAAGGTGATCATATAAGCTGGGCGGTGACTACTCTCCTCATACACTCTGAGTTTTAGCTTAGCTGCGCCACAGTTGGGGTTGCAGATAAATTCTCGCTCTCCTGCTTTGACGCGCTCGAATACCTCAGAGACCAGACAATTCTGCAACGAGTTACCCACATCGCCACATCTGAACCCTAACTTATCTGAAAGCTCAGCGAACGCAGAACTCTGCTCGATAATTACACCCTCATAGGTGAGCATAAGGTAGGCTCGCCCTTCACCCTCTAACGCCGCCTGGTAGAGCATCGCCCGCTGCTTCAGCGTGATACTGTCCGCTATTTTACGAATCGTCGCTGTTAGCAAGCGTTCTCCCGCAACAAACGGAGCAGAGAGCGATAGCTCCGCCATAAAACTCTCTCCTTTCCAAGCGCACATCTCATTTATGACCCGCACAACGCCACGCTCGTCGGCACTGTTTTCCTCAAGCATGTTTTCAAGGTGACGGTGTTGAGCGCTCTCAGGGATGAGTAAGCTCAGGGGTTTACCCGCAATCTCTACTTCAGAGATTCCAAAAAGAACTTCGGCGCCCCGGTTCCAGTCAACCACAATCTCATTGGCGTTGACCGTTACAACAGCATCACGAATATTCGATAGTATCGCAGCATTGCGGTCTCGCTCTTGAGCAATTCTGTGCCGCAACAATATTCGATCAATATGCAATTTTATGCGAGAGCGTGTGATCTCAATATCATAGGGCTTCTCGATAAAGTCGATGGCCCCAAGCAGAAACCCTTGCTCCCGCTTTTCGCGCTCTGTGTGCGCCGAACAGAAAATTAGTTCGCAATCTGGCTGCTGTTCACGGATTCGCTGCGCTAGGCTGAAACCATCGATATCCGGAAGATTGATATCAAGCACTGCCAACTCAAATTCACTCATCTCGGCGAGTTTTTGAGCGCGAATTCCGTTTTTAGCAAAGGAGATCTCCAGTTCAGTTGAATCGAACAGTGAACCAAGCAGTTTTAGATTCTCTGGCATATCGTCAACCAGCAGAATTCGGGGCTTGCGCGCTAAATTAATTACACCGCGTGTTACTGCCGAATCAAGCATCTACACTCTCCAAAACTTCTATGATGCGCTCATCATCGTGATCATCCAGCGCGTCCCCTACCAGCTTAAGCCACTGAGCTTTACGCTGCTCGTCTTGAATGGATTCAAGCAGTTGCTCGATCTTCTGCATCTGCCCAAGATTAGCAGCATCAAGCATAGCGCGGCGCAAACTCTGATTCGTTGGCTCCTGCCAGTTGATAACTGAGTCAATCACGGAGTTCGCTTCATTCGCTCTATCGGTCGCAGATTCATCTTCAGCAAATTCAAAGTTGAGGAGTTTCGCCACTCGTCCCAAGAGTTCGAATGGGTCAACCGGTTTAGGCATGAACTGATTCGCACCAGCAGACAGGCTGCGGATTTGATCATCGTAAAACGCGCTTGCGGATGCCACGATAATGGGCGTCTGCGCATCACTGAGTGAGTTGCGTATCCAGCTAACTAACTCGAAACCGTCCACCTCAGGCATAACCAGGTCCGTGATAATCAAATCAAAGCGGCTCTGTTTAAGGAGGCTTTGTGCCGCTAAACCATCAGCAGCCTCTGTTATAACAAAACCGATCGGTTGCAGCAGGTCTGCGAGAAACTGCCGGTTCTGTGCATTGTCATCCACCACTAGAACGCTAGGTGTCAGCCCACCAACTATTGCGCTCGGTAGCTTCGACATGTCTGTCAGCGAAAGCCCGTCATCCTCAACCGGTATGTACGGCAAGCTCAGAGTAACGCGCGTCCCCTGCTGAGGTTCTGAGTCGACATAGAGCTGCCCACCCATCAACCCGACCAACTCTTTTACGATAGCCATCCCTAGACCTGCGCCATCAGACTTGTTGTTCGCCTGTTCGAACGGCATAAAGAGTCGCGCGACTTGCTCATCGGTCATGCCAGCACCGCTATCCTCAACTTTAATGACTAGCGCGTTAGCACCTGAGTCGTGCTGCACATCGAGCCGAACATCACGCCCCTCGCCATACTTGAAGGCGTTCACAGTAATATTGGTGACCACCTGAGTCAGCTTATCCGGATCTAGGCGTACCGCTTTGGGTAACTCTGGATCAACCGAAGAGTGCAGCTTGACCGAGTACTTTGCGCGTTCAATCTCGAAGATCTGAATCAGCTCGTTAAACAGGCTCTTAGGATTAACCGAGCGCTCATCCAACTCAAGCTTACCCGCCTCAATTTTCGAGAGATCCAAGACACGATTTATCAGCATCAGCAGGTGACGCCCCGAGTTCAATACCAGATTCAGCGTCTTGCGGGTCTCATCATCAACACGCTGCCCCGCAATCAAGATTTGTGAGTAACCGATAATTGCGTTTAGAGGTGTTCGAAGTTCGTGGCTCATACTGGCAAGAAATATCGATTTAGCGCGGCTCTTCTCGGCAAACACCTCCCGCTGTTGGTTGAGGGTCTGGACCTCAAGCTTACGTGAGCGCCAAATCATGTAGAAACCGAGGAAAATCAGAATCGCCACAATGGCACCAGCGTAATCAACTATGACGAATTGACTATCGATGAAGTCGGCGTTGGTGACGGTTGCGAGGTACCAATCTGCCTCAGTAATCGGAGTAAAGGTGACGTAGGAGTCAACACCGTCCACTCTAAGCTTTGCCCAGCCTGACTCCCCCGTCAGCATCAACCTTACAGACTCTTTGAGCCCTGTATCGGCATCCTCAAGCATGGAGGTTGCTTTAGTGTTGATATTACCGCGGCGAGCCTCATCAGGATGCGAAATAGCAATACCGGAGGAGTTAATCGCAAAGGCGTAGCTCCCCTCACCGTTCTCGAACCGACCCAGCTCATCAACGATTGTCGATGTATCTATCATGCCGCCAAATACACCAATAATATCGGCACCCGCGGAGTCACTGCTAAAGACGGGGCTCGTAACCGCAACGATGTCCGTTCCCAGCGTCCTTGAAACGACAGGATCAGACGCGTACACCTTACCCGCAATTGATGCCTTAAAGTGAGCTCGGTCACTCAGGTTTTGCCCCTTGGCAAAATCAACTTTGGAGTTGTAGTACGTACCGTCAGGGTTTATCTGGGCAAAGATATAAAACCAGGGGTAGCTCTCATGTTTCGCTTTAAGGAAGGGGCCTGACTGCTCCCAATCCATCGCCCGAATTACAGGGGTATTGGCAAGGGCACTGATCTCGGTCTTGCGCGTAGAGAGCCAACGGTCTATTCGCACTGCCAGCGCTTCTGTCTTACTTTCGTTAAGCAGCACCTGCTCTGCGAAGAGCTCCTGTTTCAGCGCCGAGTAGCCAGAATATCCGAGGATTGCAGTAACGCTTAGAAGGATAAAAAATAGAAGCGTAAACTTGGAACGACTCACCTGATCGCGGTTTTTCATGTCGACTAACCTTTCAATAATCTCTTTCAGCGCTCCATGCTCTATCGTCAACAAAAACTCTGCGCAGGAGCGCCATGCAGCACTTGTTAAAGTCTAGTCGCTATAGCTACATTTTTCACAAATGTTCTGCAGGTACCTGGCATTTAACTGCCTGTTTTTTAGTTGCGTTGATTTTTTGCTGGTCTACCTATCAGGCTTATCGCATGATCGGCGTTTACCGCTGCAGTTGGAATCACTATTTTGACCTTACAAGAGACGACTAAATCAGACTCCAGCGCAGATATTGCTCGCACTAATATGTGGCGCGGCATAGCCCTGATGAGCGTTGCCTTCCTGCTCTATTCGCTCTCGGATCTTGTAGCCAAAGTGTTAACTGAAGATTTTCATGCAGTTCAGATCGGCTGGACGCGTCAGTTGGGCCTGCTGAGTGGAGTGGTATTTCTGCTTTTCCGACGTGGACTGGCGGTATTTCATACACAACGCCCAGGACTTCAATTTACCCGCGGCATCATCGCCTCAACCTCACCCGTTCTTTTCACCCTGGCTGTGGCACATATATCCCTAGCTGACGCCGTGGCAGTCTCTTTTGTCGCACCATTTCTAGTGGTGATCTTCGGTGCACTGCTGCTTAACGAACACATCAGCCGCAAACAGTTCTTTGGCATTCTCGGAGCCTTTATTGGCACACTGATCATTGTGCGCCCGGGGCTCGGCGTATTTCAGTTCGGCACGATCTTTGTGTTGCTTGCGGCGACCGCTTTCGCTCTGCGCCAAGTGATCTCGCGCATGGTCGCTGGCATCGATCGTACCAGTACCACCGTTGCTTATGCTGGCACTGTATCGGTTTTAGTATTGAGTTTTATCCTGCCCTTTTTCTGGAAAACACCTGAAACGATCTACCACTACGGCCTCTTCTTTTTGGTTGCGCTAACCGCAGGATTCGGAGAGTTCTTCATCATTCGCGCCCTAGATATCACCTTCGCCGTGGTTCTAGCTCCGCTGCAGTACACCATGATCATCTGGAGTATCATCTGGGGTTGGCTGGTATTTGCTGACCTTCCTGACGGCTGGACGCTCATTGGTACCGCCATCATTATTATCTCCGGAATTCTTACCTCCGGTGTGATGCGCTTTCTTAAGCCGAATGAACTCAAAACAAAGCTAAAACGACGCACCCGCTAAACGCGAGGCAGCCCGTATAGCTACCCTGCTCACTCTCACTGCGTTCGAAATGTCGCTGGGTAGCTATGCGGGCCGCTGGAGCTTAGTGCTGTAGGCTTGGCACTTTACATCAGTCTAGAGTCGAGAGTTCACCCGCAATGCGCAGCGAGCCCAAGGTGATAACCAGTCAGCGACATTTCGAACGCAGTGAGAGTGAGCAGACTGGTTATCACCTTGGGCTCGCCTCCAAATCTCAATGAAAATCCCTCGACCTAGCATCCAACGCCTGCCACAGATCCGTGCGATCCGTCAGCTTGCCAGCAACAACATGAATCACGCTACCTTCACGCTGCAGAATGCCATCTACCTGTAGCAGGCGCGCACGGATCAGCGCCTGACGCTGAGCTTGGGCGGTGGCTTGCCATACAACTAAATTGATATTCCCCGTTTCGTCCTCTAGCGTGACAAAGGTAACCCCCGATGCAGTGCCCGGACGTTGGCGGCAGACCACTAATCCACAGACCCGCACCGGCTTACCGGGCGTTAGATGCGCAAGCTCTTCAGCGGTACGGCTGCGCCAGAGCTTTCCCTCACTACGCAGCAGCGCCATTGGGTGGCCGCGAAGACTTAGCCCTAAATGCTGGTAGTCCTCCTCTAGCTCCTGCTGCGCACTCGCTTGCGGTAGGGCAACCGATTCCTGAACTTCAAACTCGCTCTCTCCAAGCGCCAACTCAGGCCGAGACTCCAGCAGCGCCCAGCGCGTAGAGCGCCGGTCTCCCGTGAGGCTGTGCAGCGCATCGGCTGCTGCCAGTGCGTTCCACTCGCCTCTGTTTAGTGTCACCGAACGGCGCAGTTGAGCTAGCGTCTCGTAGCCCTGCGTTGCATCTAGGTTTTTGGGACGACGTTCAACCAGCTGTTTACCCGCCTGCTCAGACAGTCCTCGCACACGGTGTAGCCCCAAACGCAGTAGAGTTTTACCCTGAACCTGCTCAATGGTACTGAGCCAGTCACTGGCATTAATACAGACGGGAAGCACCTCACCGCCATGTGCACGTAGATCCTTCACCAGCTGAGATGGCGAGTAGAAGCCCATTGGTTGTGCATTAAGTAGTGCCGCACAAAAAATTGCCGGCTCATAGTATTTTAGCCAAGCCGAGTAGTAGACCAGTAGCGCAAAGCTGGCGGCGTGTGATTCGGGGAAACCGTACTCACCGAAGCCCTCTATCTGGCGGCAGATGCGTTCGGCAAAACTGAGATCGTAGCCGCGCTGAAGCATTCCTTGGGTTAAGCGCTCCTGCCACTCGGTCAGCTTGCCGCGGCGCTTCCACGCGGCCATTGAGCGGCGCAGCTGATCCGCCTCGCCACCACTAAATCCGGCCGCTACCATTGCCAGTTTAATCACCTGTTCCTGAAAAATAGGAACACCAAGAGTAGGCTCCAGCACTTCACGCACAGCCTCACTGGGATACTCGACCTCCTCTAGCCCCTGACGACGGCGTAGATAGGGGTGCACCATATCGCCTTGAATCGGTCCCGGGCGCACAATCGCAATTTCAATCACCAGATCATAGTAGGTACGCGGCTGCAGGCGCGGCAGCATATTCATCTGGGCGCGTGACTCCACTTGGAAAACGCCCATAGAGTCACCTTGCGACAGCATCTCGTAGACCTGTGGATCCTCTAGAGGGATATCCTGGAGACGCCAGCGCTTCTGATCTCGTTCGCTCATCATACGCAGCGCCCCCTGAATAGCACTGAGCATCCCCAGCGCCAGCACGTCTACCTTCAATAACCCTAGGGCTTCTAGGTCATTCTTATCCCACTGAATCAGGGTTCGCTCGGCCATTGCGGCATTCTCTATAGGAACCAACTGATGAAGGGGACCTGCCGAGATAACGAAACCACCCACATGCTGGGTTAGATGACGCGGGAAACCGAGCAGTTGCTGCACCAGTTTTAGTAGCCACTGCATACGCTCAGAACGCTTCTCACCCAAGAGCGTTTCGAGCTGCTCAAACCAGTTTTGCACACGGTCACGGCGATCCAGCTGTGAGAGTAGCCAGGCGATATACTGCTCATCAAAACCCAGCGCTTTGCCCGCGTCACGCAGCGCACTGCGCGTGCGGTAGGTGGTAATAGCCGCGGCCAAACCTGCACGGTCACGACCATAACGGCGGTAGATATACTGAATCACCTCTTCGCGCCGCTGATGTTCGAAGTCGACATCGATATCGGGCGGCTCGTTGCGCTCGGGCGAGATAAAGCGCTCAAACAGCAAGTTCACCTTCAGCGGATTCACCTCGGTAATGTGCAGACAGTAACAGACCACCGAGTTAGCGGCTGAACCGCGTCCTTGGCAGAGGATTCCTTGCGAGCGAGCAAAACGGACGATGTCATCAATAGTGAGGAAATAGGGCTCGTACTTGAGCTGCGCGATTACGTCGAGCTCATGTTCTATAAGGTCCCGTACTTTTTGCGGCACACCACAAGGAAAGCGTTGCAGCGTACCCTCCTCTACTAGGGCACGTAGATGTGCCGCTGCACTTAGCCCCTCGGGTACCAGTTCAGCGGGATACTCATAGCGCAACTCATCTAAGGAGAAGTGACAGCGCTCAGCCACACGCAGCGTCTCTGTCAGGAGTTCCACAGGATAGAGTTTTACCAGTTTCGGCAGCGAGCGCAGATACCCCTCAGCATTGGCAGCAAGTGCCCAACCGCACTGGTCAATTGGCTGGCAGAGGCGAATCGCGCGCAACATATCCTGCAGCGGTTTGCGCTTCGCACTGTGCATTAGCACGGCGCCAGCCACCACACAAGGGAGGCTCTTCGCACGCGATAGCTCTACCAAGCGGTCGTAACGCCAGCCATCATCGCTATCTAAGAGGCGTTCAGCCAGTAACCAACCGCGATCGCCAAACTGCTGTAGTAGCCACTGGGCGTCGGCATTGATGTCAGTGATATCGCGTCCGGGCTGAAGCAGACAGAGGCAGCCCTCCAACCCATGCTCAAAATCACTAAGTGTCAGTTGGTAACTGCCCTTATCAGCACGGCGACGCCCACGGGTAATGAGTTCGCAGAGCTGAGCATACCCCTGACGATTCATTGCTAAGAGAATCAACAGCCGCCCCTCTACCCTGAAGCGACTGCCTACAAGCAACTTAATGCCCTGAACTTTAGCCTCCATATGTGCGCGCACGGCTCCGCTCAGAGTGCACTCGTCGGTAATAGCGACGGCGCTATAGCCTAGCTCTGCCGCTTGTAGTACGAGCTCTTCCGGGTGACTTGCCCCCTCAAGAAAAGTGAAGTTGGAGAGCATGTGCAGTTCGGCATAGGCTGGTGGTGCGTTTTTGGGCTCTTTACTAGCTAAAGGCTTTTCGCGATACCGCGATAGGTAACTAACTGAACCAGCCATGTAGATACCAGTGCTGTTGCGGATCACGAAAGACCCAAGCGGCGCGACCATCAGACCAGTCGACGGTGAAGTAGTCGCGCTGCTGCGCATTACTCCACCAGTGCGTCTGGATACGCTCTGGACCCGAGCTGAGGGCAAGCTTTGCCACGCGCGCTCCGCTAAGGCGTTGCGGGGGCTCCACCAACCAGAGTGGCCGCTTAGCGTACGGGAGCTCTGTGCCACTGCGCTCGCTCATGAGGCTGGCAACACCTCCGGGAAGATGTGTCTGCGCCACCGCTAACTCCCCAATAGCCGATGACCCCAGACGTATTTGAATACGGCTTAAAAGCTGCTCGGGAGACTCCTGGCTACTCACAGGGGTAAAGAGATCCTGCGCAGGGGCATCCCAAGCGCGAAACTGCTCAACTCTTAAACTAATCTCTAGCACGGGCTGAGTAAGACGGTAACGCTCCAACTTCAGGCGTAAAAGCGCCAGCCACTCATCCGCTTTGTAACACCCGCCTGCATGCCCTAAGCGCAGACGCGACTCTGTTTTATCTCGGTGCCAAAGACTAATAGCCAACACCAGTGCATGCTGCTGACGCAGGTTGAGATAGCCCTCAAGACGACCTAGGATGCGCTGCAATGGGAAGAGTAGCCCTTGGGCGTAGCTGATCTCCGCTTGTAGGTCCGCGTGCTGCTCAAAGTACTCAGGCGGCTTAAAGGCAGGTGGTAGCCACTCCTGTCGACCGCGCAGCTCGTCTAGCCGTAATAACAGGTCAGGATGAAAACGACTGCCGATCTCTTGCCGAGGTAGGCGCTCGAGCTGATCAACGCGTTCAATGCCCAAGCCACGTAGTACATCTAGATCTTTACTGGGCACTCCCAAGAGTCGCAGCGGTAATTGACCAAGCTGCTGGTCAATCTCTGCCTCATCAAACTTCAGCGGTGCCTGTGCACGCGCGAGAGCCAAAGCTGCACGTGGCCTCTGCGCCAAACCTAGGCGAAAGCTAAGCTGCTGAGCCTCTAAGGCGTGGCGTAGCTCGTTGACCAAAGGCTCTACCCCCTTAAAGTAGCGCTGCATAGAGGCCACTTCAGCTAGCAGAGTCAGTGAGTCAATACAGCTAATGCGCCCCGACCAGCGCCCCAACTCTAACGCAAGCGTATTAATAGCGCGCTCAAGTAACTCATCATCATAACTGCCGGTCTGCAGATCGGGGGCTAATGAGAGTGCCGTTGCGAGAGCTTGCCCAGGCACAACCCCCATCGCTTCAGCCTGAGGGTTTACTAGCACAATACGCCGTGCTGCGCTGTCCAATAGTGCACGTGGCACAGCATTCTGCTGCTCCCACTCCAGCGCCAGCAATGGAAAGTAGACGACTAACCAACGCATTAGAGGGCTCGTCTATCAGTGCCTGTCAGTGCGAGCAGCGGGCCCTCCGTTGGCCAGGCCTGACGGCGTTTCAGTAGATCCACCTTTACCCCCTGCGCTTGCGCTTTCAGGTGCAGACGAAAACTGGCGGGCGAGGATTGGCTAGCCCATTCGGCACTACGCAGAATAAAGGCAAGCCCCTGCCCCTGCTGTACCGCTAGCTGCAGACGACGCAGCGCTTTTGTGGGCACTTTCTCCAACCAACCCATCACTATGGGGGCGCAACCGCTCTTGAGTGCCTGCTCCAGTACCCAAAGCCGCTCATCCAGACTCTGAGTGCGAATAACACGATGGTCACGCAAGCGCACGCCAGCCTGTGCCAGTGCCAGCGGATAGGGGTGCATTGGCGGATCCACCCAGATAATAAGACCTGGTTGCTGACTTACCTGCGCCAACAGCGGCAGCAGCAGACTCAGCTCACCGCTACTGGGCTGATCCATCAATAACTCAATTAATTGGCCCGGCATCCAGCCGCCAGAGAGGCAGCTATCTAACTCAGGAAAGCCCGTTGCTAGCAAGGCCTTGGCAGGACGTGCAGGCGCATCATGTGCACGCCACACCTGCCCTTGCTGAATTAGCTCCGCTAAAACCATACGCACCACCAATATACTGTTTATTTATACAGTATTTTTATCCAATCTCGGATGTTTATCAAGCCCTCTTTCAAAGTGCGCTAAACTGTCTGGATACGAGTCAGGAAGTACACATATGTCCCGTTCACGCGCCAGCCTTTCACTCCAAACTCTTATCAGTAGCGCTATTGTTGTCGCCATGTTGGTGGTAGCAGCCGTGATATTCGCTATTAGCTACCAGTACAGTAGAGAGTTGGTAAAAGATGCCACATTAGACCGTATCCATCTGGTGGCGGATGAGCTCAACTCACTGATGGAGCGTACTTTTCTGCCAGCAGAGCGAACATTAGAGCTGCTCAGTTGGGATGAGTTAACCGCGGCTGAAACCACTGAAGAGCGCCTCAGCAGCCTACCAAAACTTACAGACCTGCTACGCAAAGATCAGGTGATCGATGCTATCTATCTGGGCTATGAGGATGGCGACTTTATGCTTGTGCGCCCTATCCGCAGTGAGTCTGTACGCGAGATTGTAAAAGCCCCCGTAGACACAGCCTTTGTGGGGGAGTTTATTGAACAGGATGGACAGCAGCAGTGGCGCTTCTACAATGATCAGCTAGAGCAGTTGGGACAACGAATTGATCCTAAGGTTAGCTATGACCCGCGCGTACGCCCCTGGTTTGATATCGCCCAACGCTCTAGTGAGATGCAGGTGTCCGAGCCCTATATATTCTTCACAACGCGTGAAGTGGGCATGACGCTAAGCAAAAGTGCGCAAAACCGAACCATAATCGGCGTAGACTACGCACTCAACGACCTCTCCAAGCTCCTTGCAGCCACCCCTATAGGTGAGGGCGTCGAACTTGCCCTAGTAACACCCGATCTGCGTATTATCGCCTCGCCCCAAATTCCACCGCTCGCGGTAAACCAAGCCGAAGTAGAACTGCCGCGGCTAAACCAGTACCCAGCGCTGACTCTCAATAGCTTTGCCAATATGCCAACGGATACGCTGGAGGCTAGCGAATCAGAAGATTATCTGGGCTACCGCTTCAACGTATTCGACCAGTGGAATATCCAGATGGACCTAATGGTTAGCATCCCAGAAGCGGGGCTTATTGGTGATGTCACTGAACTGCAGACTCAAGCATCACTGGTTGCACTGGGTCTAACGCTATTTATGCTAGCCGGTGGCTGGTTGATTGGTAGACGCATATCACAACCGCTTCACGTACTCACCAAGCAGGTTGAGCAGCTCGCAGCGTTCGATTTCACCCAAACTCTGGAACAAAAATCAGGCGTAAAAGAGGTGGATGAACTGGCAATTCAGCTTAGTAGCATGACCGCCACCATCAGCCGCTTTCGCAAAATAGCGCATACACTAGCGGCCGAACCCGACACCGACCGCATGTTGCATCGGGTGAATCATTTGCTAGCAGAGACGGTAGGTGGAAGACGCAGTCTTATCTACCTCTACGATTTCGACCAACGCCAACTAACACGCGCTAGCCACTACGGCCAAAGTTCAGGTACTCCTGAGCAGATTGATGGGGTGCCCGAGGATGCCAAATCTCAGGTACAGATGCTGCGCGATTCCCTACCTAAAGGGCAAAGTGAGTATCTGATCATTCCCCTATTTAATCGCGATAATGAGTCACTAGGGCTGATTGAGATCGAGCTACACGATCAGAGCTTGCGCAAAAATGCCGACTACCGCGCGTTTGTAAAGGAGCTATCAGGACTTGCGGCTACGGCTCTCTCAACGCGCGCGATGCTTGAAGAGCAGAGAAATCTGACCGAGGCGATCATAAAACTGCTTGCCGACGCCATCGATGCCAAATCGCCATATACTCACGGCCACTGTGCCCGTGTACCTGAGCTCGCCAAGCTACTTATCCAGGCGACAGAGCGATCCACTGCAGAGCCTTTCAAGGACTTTAAGCTCGATGATCAGCAACGCTACACCGTGCAGGTAGCTTCTTGGCTACATGACTGTGGCAAGATCACCAGCCCCGAATATGTGGTGGATAAAGCGGTAAAACTAGAGACCCTATACAACCGCATTCACGAAATCCGCACACGCTTTGAGGTACTCTGGCGTGACGCTGAGATCGCCTACTTAAAAGGTCTACTCGAGAAGCAGAACGAGACCGACCTGCGCAACAAACTTAAAGCGCGTCGTATCGAGCTACACAAAGATTTTGAACTCATAGCACAGGCCAATATCGGTGACGTGCCGCTTAAACCTGAAAATTTAGAGCGCTTAAACGAGATCGCCAATCAGGAGTGGACCCGCCACTTCGATCGTCGTATCGGGCTTAGTTACGCTGAGGCTGAGCGCCTTAGAGCGGCGGGGCACGAACTTGAGACGCCACCAACCCAAGCTAAGTTACTTGAAGACAGAGCAGACCATCTAATTAGCTGGGGTGATCGCATACCTCCGGTCACCAAAGATGATCCCAACAACCGTTGGGGCTTCGATATGGAGCTAACCGAGCATGCGCGCAACCTCGGCGAGCTCTACAACCTCAGCGTACCTAGAGGCACGCTCACCGAGGAGGAGCGCTTTAAAGTGAATGAGCATGTGGTGCAGAGCATAATTATGCTGGAGTCCTTACCACTACCACGCTTTATGCGAGCAGTGCCTGATATCGCAGGGAATCACCATGAGCGCATGGATGGTAAGGGCTATCCGCGCAAGCTCAACGCCAGCGAGCTCAGTATTCCAGCGCGGATTATGGCGATTGCGGATGTGTTCGAAGCGCTAACGGCCTCCGACCGCCCCTACAAACCGGCGAAAAAGCTCTCCCAGGCGCTCACTATCCTTGCCTATATGGCCGCAGAGGGGCATATAGACCCCGAGATATTTAAGCTGTTTGTAGAGGAGGAGGTTTACGCCAAGTATGCCGAGGCTCATCTAGAGGCGGAGCAGCGCGATGCCGTGGATAAACGCGCGATTCTGAAAATATTCGAATCTCGAATGCAGCCTGAAACTGCTTGATCGCAAGATCATTAAAGGCTTAAGCGGGCTCGATCCAGATAAGGCTGGCCATACGGCCGGTATCGCCATCGCGGCGGTAGGAGAAGAAGTTCTCTGTGTCACTGAAAGTACAGTGCTCGCCGCCACTCACCTCAACTACGCCAGCCGACTTGAGCCGAATGCGTGCTAACTGGTAGATATCAGCCAGATAGCGATCCGCTGGATGGGTTGGGCTGGTTTTGAAGGCGCTTTCAGCCTCCTGATTCTGCTCCACAAAGGCTTGCTTAACTTCGCCGCCCACCTCAAAAGCCAGAGGCCCGATAGCAGGTCCGAGCCAGGCTAAGACCTCATCTTCAGGCGAGAAGCTCTTTAGCGTATTCTCGAGTACACCCGCCGCCAGACCACGCCAACCGGCATGTGCAGCGGCAACGCGGGTGCCTTGTCTATTGGTAAAGAGTACCGGCAGACAATCTGCGGTCATCACAATACACGCCTGTCCCGGTGTCGCAGTAAAACAGGCGTCCGCGCGGCGAACTTGCGCATCACTCTTCGCCTCAACCACCTCAATACCGTGCACCTGCTGCAGCCATTGCGGGGGCGTTTTCAGCCCTGTAGCCTGAACGAGAAGATTGCGGTTTGAAGCGACATCGGCAGCAACATCGCCGACGTGATCACCCAGGTTAAGGCCGTTATAAGGCGCGCGGGAGACACCGCCAAGGCGTGCCGTGGTAAGCGCATGAATCTGCGCTGGGGCACTCCAGTTCGCGCGAATTAGCCTCATAACTCGTAGTCATACCTCGCAGCATCTTTGCGCAACACATCAAGCAGGCGCTGCATATCCTCGGGTAGGTCTATCTCCCAACTACAGTGTTCACCGGTGTAAGGGTGACAGAGTTCCAGCTTCTTCGCGTGCAGCGCCTGACGGCGAAACGCCTTCAACGTCTCCTGCATTCTCTCGCTGGAGTTTTTCGGCAGACGGAAGCGACCACCGTAGAGCGGATCGCCCACCAGTGGATAGTTAATATGCGCCATATGCACGCGGATCTGATGCGTACGACCAGTCTCGAGCTTCAGACGTATGTGAGTGTGGGAGCGAAACTTCTGCAGTACACGGTAGTGCGTTACCGCCTCTTTACCTATCCCAACAACCGCCATCTTCTGACGGTTTTTCGAGTGGCGCCCCATAGGAGCATCTACCTTACCACCACCAATCATCACCCCCTGAACCACCGCTTCGTACTCGCGCCCCATAGAGCGACTCTGCAGCTGTTCAACGAGGTCTGTCTGTGCCTGAATAGTTTTGGCGACCACCATAAGGCCTGTCGTTTCGCGATCTAGGCGGTGAACGATGCCAGCTCGGGGAACCTGTGCCACTTCCGGTGCATGGTGCAACAGGGCGTTCAGCAGGGTGCCATCCGCATGACCTGCCGCGGGATGCACAACCAAACCGGAGGGTTTGTTAATTACCAGAATGTGTTCATCCTCGAACACCACCTCTAGCGGGATCTGCTCCGCTTGATGCTCCTCGATGAGCGCGATACGGGCATCAACGACAATTCGCTCTCCACCGCTAAGCTTGTCGCGCGGGCGAATCACCTTCCCATCAACGGTCAGTTCACCCTCTTTAATCCAACCCTGAATGCGCGAGCGCGAGTAGTCGGGGAAGAGTTGAGCAACCGCTTGATCTAGGCGCATTCCGAACATCTCGTTGGGGACCAGCGCTTCAAGTTGAATCTGTTCTGACATCTGTAATCTATTTACCCTAAAAATTGCGATAGCAGCGGGAAAATCAGTTGCTTAACTGGATTCCAGCGGGTGTCTGTCTATGTTTAAATAGCTCGTTATGGACAGTATATCCGAATCCACCCCGCTCCGCCGAGCGGACCGGAGTAACTAGGAAAGAATCATGCGTTTAACCAAATTTCTCTCGACTATTCTGATGATCAGCTTACTGACCGGCTGTAGTATCTTCAGCGGCGAGCGAATTGAACCCGATATCCCTGAAGAGCAGCTCTACGAAGAGTCGATCAGCGCTATTGATGCCAGCAACTGGCCACTGGCTATCGAAAAACTTCAGAAGCTCGAAGCTCGCTACCCCTTCGGCCGCTACTCTGAGCAGGCTCAGCTTGAACTGATATACGCCTACTCACGCAGCAACAAACAGACCTCAGCCGCTGCGGCCGCTGACCGTTTTATTCGCCTGCACCCAAACCACGAGAACGTGGATTACGCCTACTATATGAAGGGGCTTGCAGCTTTTGAGTCTGAGCGTTCATTCTTCGCAAAATATCTGCCAATCGATGTAGCTCAGCGCGATCCTGGCATGGCGCGCGACTCCTTTGACGCCTTTACTACCCTACTGAGTCGCTACCCAGACAGCGAGTATGCACTGGATGCTCAGAAGCGCATGCAGTACCTAAAGAACCGCCTGGCAACCTACGAAATTCACGTTGCAGCCTACTATATGAAGCGCCAAGCCTGGCTAGCAGCTGCTAACCGTGGTCGTTACGTGGTAGAGAATATGCAGGAGACCCCTGCGGTTGCTGATGCGCTTGCGATTATGGCGGAGGCTTACACCGAAATGGGCCTTGAAGATCTCGCCGCTGATGCGCGTTCAGTACTGACGCTAAACTATCCAGACTACGAAGTGCGTACCTTCCAAGAGAACCGCAACGACCTGATCTACACCGCTACTTTCGGCCTTATCGGTGAAGGTTCAGATGAGCAAGTCGCTCGCCCGCTAGCACCAACCGAGATGCCAGAACCGGTAGCTCAGCAGTCCGCTGAAGGCAGCCTCGAGCCAATCCCAGAAGAGCAAGAGCGCGGCTTCTTCGACCGCATCACCTTCGGCGTGTTCTCATCAGACGAGAAGTAA
>JABXHP010000091.1 GCA_013373575.1 Oceanospirillaceae bacterium
AGCACAAAACATTCATCCCAGCATCACCACCGTGCAGCAGCACAGCACCGAGAAGGGCCGACGCGCTGCGAGAATGTTTCTAGAGGCAGATTCAAACGAGAACCTAGTGCTACCAACCGAACTGCTGATCGGTCAATCTTGTCCCTAACCGGAATCTGATTATTTACTAAAAAGCCATAGAGCGAGTTCACCTTCTCCCTTTCGGGAGAAGGTTCTCACAAGGGGTATACATGACCCTGTATGAGCGACCGCAAAGCGGTCGTTACAGAGAAACCGGTGCCCTCAATATCAACCCCGACACCCATGTAACACATCAAGATCAGGCCGATAGATACTCGTCTGAACATCCATCAATCCGAGCATGGTATCGAAGAAGTTATCATGCGAAAACTGCTCTGACTGAGCCTTTGCCTTTAGGCACTGCTCGTCGAGTTGTAACTCTTGTTTGGCTGACTCAGAAAACCAAAAAATCCAAGGTACCTCAATCTGCTCGCGCGGCGCCATCGCGTAGGGCATACCGTGCAAATAGACGCCATTTTCACCCAGGGATTCACCATGGTCAGATATGTAGACCACGCGTGATGCATACTCAGCATAACGGCTATCCAAGGCTTTAATCACCGCGGCAATCACGTAGTCCGTGTGTAGGATTGTATTGTCGTAGGTATTGACGATCTCTTCGTTCGTGCAGTTCTGAATATCGGAGCGCTGACAGTCTGGCATGAACACCTGAAACTCGGGCCCGTACCGTTCGAAATAGGTCGGGCCGTGACTGCCGTTGACGTGGAGCGTCAGGATCGCATCCCCCTCGCCGATGGCTGCCATCGCCTTGTCGAACTCTTTAAGCATAATAATGTCATCACAGAACTCTGTTACGCAGAGCGGATCATCGGTGCTCGCTGTGTAATTCCACGTAGGAACCCGATCACACACACCTTTGCAGCCACCGTCGGTATCGAGCCAGAGTGCGTTGATGCCGGCATGGGTCAGCACGTCGATAACACTGTCCTGGTAACGCACCGCCCGACCATCAAAGCTCTCACGCGACATGCGCGAAAACATACAGGGCACTGATATCGCTGTTGCCGTACCACAGGAGTCAACCTTCTGCAGAGCAACTACACCCAGTTGCTGGGTGAATTGATTGGTCGCACGCGCATAGCCATTAAGCTGGTAGTTAGCCGCACGCGCTGTCTCACCCAGTATGAGCACAGTCAAGCGCGGCTTAGCGCCAGGTATCACTTTTGCATCCAAACCGAGCTGCTGATGCGTCAGCGGCTCGCTCAAAATATTACGATCAACATATTTGACCGTCGCCGCGATGTATTCAACCGGAATAATCATCTTATTAAGGTAGGAATTATTCCGGCCAAAGGCCGCGTAGTCCTTAAAGTAGAGCGCAGCAATCACACCGATAATCGCTAGAGATACCACCAAACCACCGAGTTTGTGCAGTAACTCTCGTACCAGTGGTTTATAAACGATTTGTGTACGAGCAATGACTAGAGCTGGGACAACACCCAAAAACGCGAACGCTCCAGCAGCAGTGAGATTAAGATAGGCCGTTACTTCACCATAGTTGGTCTCAAAGACGTTTTGAATCATTGAGTAGTCGAACAGTGTACCGTAGGAGTACATGGCATAAGTCACTAGCGATGAGGTAAGCACCAAAACGATACTGATAAATTTTGTCAGATACGGAAAGCAACCTAACGAAAACAGAAAATAGAACAATGCCCCAAAGAAAAACGGAAGCGAGATTATAAACCCGGTAGAGAGCTCTCCATCTGTTGAAGATATGATTGAGACAAGCTGAGCCTGCAGAGGTAAGTTAAGCACCAGGAGAAAATAGAGCGTAAGCCAAAGAGTGAAGCGATTTGAGGTCATTCTTTCAACCGTAAATAATTAAGCAGTGAAACATTAACACGAACACAGGACTCTATTGGCGGAGCAGTGGAGTCAGAAATGGCTGCGGCGTCCCAACAAAATCAGCTAATTGTTCGGAAAAATGTCTTTAGTTTGATTCAGTAGGCTAATCTGCAGATATGGACTCCACAATCTTAATAAAAAAGGGAAGCCGAAGCTTCCCTTTACTTATCCAAGCAGAGCTGACTTCAGTCAGCACTGTATTAGAACGTGTATGCGAGTTTCGCTACGACTTTAGAGTCAGACTCGTATGAGCCTGCTGCCAGAGTCAAAGCAGCACCTGGAGCGATTTCACCAGCAGCATATTCGCCGTAGATATCATCGTTAGTGCCATCTGTAGCGTAAGCCAGGCTGATTGCGCCCATTGCGCCTTTCAGCACAGTCATGTCTTGGCTGGCGTCGTTTGCAGCGTAGTCAACACCTACAGTAAACTCACCCAGTGCCGCTGATGCAGAAACACCGAAGCCAGTTGTTGCGTCAGTACCGCCGTCTTCCATGCTAGCAGCCACAGATACGCCGCCAGCTGAGTATCCAGCGTATACGCTGTAACCATCTTGTGCATCACTCAATGAGCCAGCGAGCTGAACAGTCAGACCTGCTACAGGAGTAACAGTGATCGCAGTGTCCATGAGACGTTCCTGAGAAGAAGCACCGTAGCCAGAGATCTGAGCTGCAGTGTCAGCACCAAGTGAGAACGCATCCTTGTTAGCAAATCCGCCAACTGAAGACACAGTCACTGTAGCCATACCATTGCCGATATTCAGGAAGATATCGTCAATATCCAGAGCAGACGAAGCGTCGCCGGCGCCAGTAGCTTCAAACTGAGTGAAGGCGCTGACAGTCAGACCGCCCTCAGAAGTCGTAGAAGCTGCAACGTCAAGGTTAGTTTCCAGTGAGTTAGATGCGTTACCGTCCGCCAAGGACAGCTTGTACTCAGCGCCACCGCCGATTGTAAGATCAGCCATTGCTGGAGCCGCCACTACAGCAGCAACCGCGAGTGCAATAATTTTTTTCATGAGATTAGTCTCCAGTTTGTAAGCCTCAATTGTTCTCTGCCTGATCTTGTCCTTCGCAGTGCGTAAACACTTTACAAGGCCCGCCGGCTCGAGATACGCATGCATCTTATGCAAAGGGTGGTGTAACGGTCAACTGAGCATTCGTAAAAAGTTCCCCAAAAGTGGCATTTTTTTACATTATTTTTCATTCGAGCCCCAAACAAGACGGAAAAACACAGAAAAAACAACACCTTATGAGTTTCGTTAAGTTTTAGTTAATTTATAAACGCATTTATTATATATAAATGTTTTTTTAGAATATAACGCGGAATTAGGCGCTTAGGCAGATCGCTATTGAGGTTCGCACACTAAAAAAACTGGTACTATTCTTACGCTTTCTCAACCATTGCTAGTTAAGCATCGCCTGGATGTAGTAATATTACGTAAATTACATCGATATTCCTCGGCACCCCTGCGCTAGAACGCTAGATTCCTGAGGAATTACTACATTTTTGTTAATATTGCAGTCGTCGAAGAGCCGACACTTAGAATCGGCACCCTCGGACTGTTAACTTCTCTGAACGGCTAAACAGTACGGACAGTGTATAAAGAAGGAAGATTTGCAATGAACTTACTTAGCTCCTCTGTCTCTTGGAAAAAACTCTCAGCTCTAGCTGAAGAGACGGCTAACGACCGTATCTCAGATTATTTCGCAGCGGATCCTGCCCGCTTCGATAAAATGAGCCTGCGCCTTGGCGAGCTCTTCCTCGACTTCTCCAAGAACAAGGTCAATGACAAAGTGCTAAAAGCTCTGATCGATCTTGCGGAGCACTCTCCACTGCGTCAACGTCGTGCACAGATGTTCTCGGGTGATATTGTCAACGTAACTGAAAAGCGTCCAGTATTGCATACGGCACTGCGTAACCGCGGCCAGGACTCTGTAATCGTAGATGGTGAAGATGTTATGCCGTCTATCCGCGCGAGCCTTGAGAAGCTCAAGGGTTTCAGCGAGCAAGTTCGCAGCGGCGAGTGGAAAGGATATAAAGGCAACCGTATTACTGACATAGTTAACATCGGTATCGGCGGTTCTGATCTGGGTCCCAATATGACGGTTCGCGCCCTGCTACACGCGAAGCACCCAGACCTTAAACTTCATTTCGTCTCCAACGTGGATGGCCAGCACATTAAAAAGGTGCTCAAGAGCCTGAAGCCTGAAAGCACCCTATTTATAGTATCTACCAAGACCTTCTCAACCCAAGAGACTCTTCTAAACGCTCAGACAGCCCGCCGCTGGTTCTACAAGAACGCTGGAGAAGATGCGGATGTAGGTCAGCACTTCGTTGCCGTATCTACAAATCAGGAAGCGGCTATGGAGTTTGGTATTCGCCAAGAGAATATCTTTGAGTTCTGGGCCTGGGTGGGTGGTCGCTATTCGCTCTGGTCGAGCATTGGTCTCCCTATCGCACTATCTATAGGCTACGAAGGCTTTATTGAGCTGCTTGAGGGCGCCTATGAGATGGACCAACACTTCCTTAATGCACCGATGGAAGAGAATATGCCGGTGCTTATGGCTTTGATAGGAATCTGGTACATCAACTTCTTGGGTGCAGAAACGCAAGCAGTAATCCCTTACGATCAGGCGCTGCACCAGCTACCCGCTTTCCTGCAGCAGCTTGATATGGAGTCGAACGGTAAGTCCGTAGATATTGAAGGCAATCCGGTGGACTACGCTACGGGCCCAATAGTTTGGGGACAAACCGGTTCTAACGGACAACATGCATTCTTCCAGCTGCTGCACCAAGGTACGCGCTTCGTACCAATAGATTTCATCGCATCACTCGAAGCCGATGAGCAGACGACAGAGCACCACTTCGCGCTACTCACTAACATGTTGGCACAAGCAAACGCCTTTATGAACGGCGATGACTCAGATGGCCTACTTGACTACCAAATGTGCCCGGGTAACCGTCCATCAAACGTAATCTTGCTGGATCGCATCAGCCCACGCAGCCTTGGTGCACTAATAGCGCTGTACGAGCATAAGGTCTTCGTTCAGGGCGCCATCTGGAATATCAACTCGTTTGACCAATGGGGCGTTCAGCTAGGTAAACGGCTAGCAAATGAGATTAGTCGCAATATCGAGCAGAAGTCTCAAGATTATGACCCTTCAACCCAAGGACTGATGGAGCTGGTCAGGGCAGCATTTGAGAGACAAGATAGCGGTAGCAAAAAGTAAATACTAAATGTTATCCAACAGAAAAAAGACGGCACAGGCCGTCTTTTTTGTCTACTGTGCAGTCAAACGATCATTAAACAACCGCCCGTAGGCTGGATCTAACTGGTCGTAATCCATCACTTCGTCTGTATTTTGTATCGAAACACTTCCACGAGAAAAGTCGATCACATACAAACTGCGGTCAGGGAATACCAAAGCCGCAACTGGATCGTTATGCAAGGTCTTCATATAGGCAGAAGTAATGCGCATACGATCATTAGGAATCTCGCTCAGCAAACTTAACCCATCAATGGGCGCCACTGGATCGACGTCCATTAGATCCAAAATCGTCGCGAATATATCCGCTTGAGATACTGGACTCTCGATCTGCGCCGCGATTTGGTCAGAATACTGTTGGGGCGGGAACACTAACAGAGCATTATGTATGACAGCTGGTGAAAGATCGCCATGGAAACCCTTTCCATCCCCCGCCACATGCTGACCATGATCTGTTGAATAGAAAACCCAGCTATTAGGATCCGCCTCTCTCACAGATTTAAGCAAACCCGAGAGGTAAAGGTCAGTGTACCATACGGTGTTGTCGTACGCGTTTATCCCCGACTCGCTCTCCTCAGGTAAAAATTGCTTAAATGCCTGCGGCACCTGGCTACTAAAAGGGTAGTGACTTCCGCTCATTTGAGTTACGAGCATAAACGGCTTACCGGACGCCTTTGTGCTCTCTATCCACGGCTTGATTCCGGTCTGCAGAACCAACTGATCATCAGCGCCCGTTAGCACGTTCGCTGACGGGCTGAAATCAACCCCTTGCCTGAAGTAATCTAAATCCTGATCAACAAACAGTTTATCAATATCACGCCATTGAAAGTCTTGGGATGTTATCAATGCTGTTTGATAGCCAGCACTTTTTGCATAATTAAAAATAGTCGGAACCGAATAGATAACCCCGTGTGGATCTATCCCCTGCAACCCCGTGAGCATGTAGGGTACAGAAAGCAAGGTGCGTGTCCCAATACTCACTGCGTTACGCATAGCAACGACACTACCGGCCTTCTCTAGGGCATCCAGTTTTGGTGTGGAGTCACGATCGTAGCCATAGAGACCCATGTGGCTCGCGTTAAGCGACTCGCCAACAACGAACACAATTGATGGAGCATCTCTTGCGGCCGACCGCTCTTCTAGTTCGGGCTTAGGAGGATAATCATCGCGACTAATATCAAGCTCTATGGCTGAGAGAAAATTGCCGACATACGCAACCGGGGCGAACTGAAACGTGGGCGCTCCATACCAGCTCAATGTGATAACAGCGAAGAGTAACCCACCAAAAATGCCCTTGCTCCAGATGAGCCAGCGTCTTGGGCTTGGCGAGAGACCGATTACCCTATACATCAGATAGCCTGCAAGACTACCGACGATAATCGGGAGGATCTGTTGAGTACTTTGCGACCAGAGAGACAGCGTCAAAATAGGGTCCGCGAAGAAAAATCGGATATCAAAAACGGTTACAAACTTTCCATATACGCCGAAGTATGCCGTCTGTGCGAAGAATGCTACACCGATAACAGTGGCAAGCAGAGTTCTGGGTATACGCTTAGTCCCACCTAGCCCACGTATAGTGAAGAGAAAAACCCAAAATACAAAACTTGAAATTAAGTAATTGACCCAAAAGCGCTCACCAAAGATTGCATCTGAGAGCCAAACCCAATCTCGAACTAGGAGGAGATCGATCGCAACTAATGAGAAAAACAGCGCAACGAGGAGCCCTAAACTACGACGATGATGCATATATAAGCTTTTGTCCCTGTACAATATCGAACAACAGCAACTTAGAACCATCCTCTTGGAGTCAGGTTGGCTAAAACCGACACAAAACAGGCCGCACCAAGCTCATCAAGAACCCGCACCAGATGTGCGGCGCATAGGATAATCCAGTTGTTAGGTTAAACTAGAAACACGGAGTAAATGTTAACACAATCAGTATGAATGCACTCCACCCCAGCGGCTCTGACTCACAGGTATTGAGACTGCTTTAGAGAGCCGAAAACGAGAAAATATAAGAGTGTATACACAACTATATTATGAGAATGAAAAACCTTACAAAAATAGCCATCACACTCCCCACCGCACTGTACGTTGGGGCCAGCGGCTATATGTATGCTGCGCAGGAGAGCCTGATCTTTAAGCCAGATCCGGTGGTAAAGCCGATCAGTGATATTTTTCCCTCTGCAAAAGAGGTTCAGATAGAGACCTCTGAGGGGCTGAGCCTTCAGGCCTGGTATAAACAAGCAAGTACAGAAGCTCCAACATTAGTGATGTTTCATGGCAATGCGGGCAATCTAAGTACGCGCCCGAGATTCATCGAAATTTTCGATAATGACCAGCGCGGGGTGCTTATCTTTAGCTGGCGAGGGTTTGGCAATAA
>JABXHP010000392.1 GCA_013373575.1 Oceanospirillaceae bacterium
AGCGCAGCGCCACTTGATAGCGTTGCACTGAAGGAAAGTACATCTCCAGCATCTACGTCGGTGAAGGTGCCATTTGGCACAGTAAAGCTAAATACCGCATCTTCTGCAGTCGTCTGATCAGGCATCGCCGACGCCACTGTCGGCGCGTCATTAACTCCACTTACTGTGATATTGAAAGTATCACTTACAGATAGCCCACCATCTGAAGCCAACACAGTTATACTCAAAACGCCCTCGTCTCCGTTACTGGGAGTCCCTGTGAAAGTCCCAGTATTTGGATCAAAAGCGAGCCAGGTCGGTAACGGAGCCCCACTCTGAAGTTTTGCCGTGAGCACAAGTGTTTCGCTTGTATCAACATCTGCAAATGTATCGCTGTTAAGAGTAAAACTGAAAGCTATGTCCTCTTCAGCGACTTGATCCGGAATAGCGTTTTCGACTGTCGGTGGGTGAACTACATCCACAACTGTCAACTGAAAATCATCGAACGAACTGTTTGAATCTGAATCGGTCGCGGTGACACGAACTGTTAAAACAGCATCATCCCCGTCAAGGGGTGTTCCGCTGAAGGTTCTAGTCTCAGTGTCAAAATTCAACCAGCTAGGCAGCGGTGAGCCGTCGGCAAGCGTCGCAAAGTACGTAAAATTATCACCATGATAGACATCGCTAAAAGTATCCAAGGGTACTTCAAAGCTAAATACCTGCCCCTCTGTCGCCGTCTGATCTGCAATCGAATTTTCAACCGCCGGCTCGAAGGTCATCAGATCAACTAATTGTTGGTCTATCTCTACAAGGGTGTTAACAGTTGCATCGAAAAGGTCCGCAATCTCATTCTGGAGGCGCGAGACGTCGGACAAACCCGTCAAATCTCTGAGATTCGCATCCGTTATGTCTATTGGCATCAAGTAGTCTTGTGACAAAACTGACATTGCTAAATTATCGACTACACGATCTGAATATAAAGATCCAGAATCGGCGTTAACTTCAGCGTAGCTAACGATCATCGCGATCATTACTGAAGCTTTTTGAACATCAATGTCAGTCGCGGGATCAAAATTAAAAAGATCTACACGCGGAATTCCTAACGCATTCGTAACATATGCATTTGCAACCGAAGCAGACAAATTACCCGCTTCCATAACGTGAACCACGAGCGTCGAAAGAGGCGACCAAACTGACGCACTCGCGGGCGCTTTTAGCTCCATGAGATTGTCTAATGAATTTGTGTCACGACCGCCACGCGCCACAAGTATTGTGCTGTCGTCTAAGGTCTGAGTGACAGTGAAGTTGCCGCTGCTATCGGTGATTTCACCTGTATTAGTAAGAGTACCATCAGCTTCGGTGATGTAGATACGAGCCCCTGAAATAGGACTGTCGGTGACTAATCCATCGACATCACCGGTAATATCTAAGGTCGCTGTTGTACCCGTAAGTGTTGCACCTTGCCCATCTTCAATATCGAAACTAAAGGTGACTGAAGAGTCGTCATTCAATGCTGGCGTAAAGTCCCAACTACCATCTCCATTATCCGAAATAGTTCCAGAACCGCTGGAGATAGCCAAATTTGTCGCGGTAAGAGTGTCTCCTTCCACATCGCTCGCATTGCCGAGTAGCTCAGCCTGAGTAATAGTACGAGGACCGCTGTCTTCAATAATGGGGGTGAGCACGACCGGGGTGCTTATTGGTGTGTCATTAACAGCGGTTATATCCAAGTTGGCACGAGCAGTGGATATCGTCAGGGCGCCATCTGTTATCTGATAAGAGAAACTTACAGCGGTATCATCATTAAGAGCCGGTGTGTAACTCCATGTACCGTCACCATTGCTGACCAGAGTCCCTGAGCCGGACGATATTGCTAGGTTAGTCGCTGTAAGCGTATCTCCCTCTATATCACTTGCGTTGGCTAGCAGTTCCGCCTGGGTAATGATTCGAGCGCCGCTATCTTCAGCAATAGCCGCCAGGGTAACATCAGATGTTGTGGGTGCATCATTGATAGCATTTAGGTCTAGCGTGGCAGTACCCGGAGTTGTTAGTGCCCCATCAGATATTGTGTAACTGAAGGTAACGACAGAGTCATCGTTGGGATCAGGTATAAAAGTCCAAGTACCATTGCCATTATCGATTATGCTACCTAGACCTGAGGCAATCGTCACACCCGAGACGCTAAGAGTATCGCCGTCTACATCCGTGGCATTTGTTAGAAACTGTGCCTGTGTTATGACAAGAGAAGTTGCGTCCTCGTCAAGATTGCTAAGCACCACATTTGACGAAACTGGTGCGTCATTTACTGGGGTTAGATCCAGAGTTGCCGACCCCGATATACGATGCTCTCCGTCTGAAATGACGTAACTGAAAACAACGTCGGTATCATCATTTGCTCGGGGAATGAATGTCCAAGTTTGATTACCGTTATTAACAAGTGAGCCATTTCCCTTTGACAACCGAACGTCACTAACAGTAAGTTGATCATTATCAGGGTCGCTCGCATTCTTGAGCAGATCGGCCTCAGAAAAAGTCGCTGAGCCACCGTCCTCTGCTAGAGTATCGAGCACTACAGTAGTTGAACTTGGCGGGTCGTTATCGTCTTTCAACCAGTTATAAAGAACCGCCCCGGCTGCCCCAAATCCGACAACCTTCAGTACACTGCCCCAAGTAAAGCCCGCCCCCCAATCACTGAAGTTCCAATAGCTTGAGTTGCCATAGCTGGTGTAGCCCAGCGTCGGCTTCACTGGCGCTGCTGGTGGGAAAGTCTCTTGGTAGCTGGAAAGGTAGGAATCGCGCACGCTGTAGTCGCGAACCGGTGTGATCTCGCGCACCGAACGCAGTGGCTCAACAGTCCGCTCCGCTGGAAGCGCGTCTGCCTCTGGGTAGAGTTTAAAGGACTCTATGTAGGGCTCGAACGCGGAGGCTTTACTGAGTTCGTAGGGCGAGATTTGGTCATATATGACGTCACCAATCACCAACGAGGGGTCTACGTCTATGGCGTAGAAGCCTTTGAATATCGCCTTGTATTGCCCGTGGTATTTAATGATGAGGTCGTTGCCACGTCTTTCGAAGGTGACAAAATTGGCATCCATACCACCGGTTTCAATGAACTTAAACGAGTCGCCAGGCAGCACCATAAAGGTCTGCACTGCGGCCGATCCAACAAGGTCGGCAGCGTAGGTTTGGCGTGTATCGTTGAAGTTCATCTAATCGACAACTCTCTATTAAAATTTGTTACGCCTTACATTCTTCGTCAAAAAAGACAATTTTGCAAATCTGTAAATCAAAATAATTGCCATTTTAGACATTCCTATCAGATCACTTTTTGACGCCTGCTTTACAGATCGCTTTTTTTAGTCATAATTGGCAATGCAGGGGAATGTTTTTCAGGAGCGTCACGTACAGTGATTTACTATATTGTCAAAAACGGCAAAAGCCTCAACGCTATCTCGGGTGCTTCGCGCACACTGGGCAGCGCGCTTTTTTTGGCCCTGCTCTTCTTGACAGCATTACTGCCATCTATGACAAAGGCGAGCGAACTAGACACACACATCACTCCAGGTGAGCCTTTCTACGCGCGGATCAAATTTCCTATTGCGCTGACGCAATCGGGTGACAACTTTGAGATTGCCACGGATCGTGCCTATAAGATGAAGGGGTTAGAGAAGCCCAAGTTTCTGCAAACAGCCTCTGTGGTGCGCAACCAATCGGATAGCCGCTCACTCTATATAACGACCCGTGATGGTGTATCCGTTGAACAGTTTGATCTGCTTCTGATTGGCAACATCGCCGACAACGCAGCCTTCGCTCACTTCAACTTGGATGTCAGCAGCGGCAGAACAGTCGTACAACTGGTCTCAGAGCACATACCGACGTTGCCCTCTGCGTCACTACCGAGCCAGCAGCCGGTAGTACAGCCAGCTAGCACGGGTGCGCCCGAGTGGAACCTAGCGAGCGTCAGCCCCATCAACCTCAACCCAGCTTTCACTCCTGCAACACTAACACCTGATGCAGAGGCACCTGTTCAGGCGATAACTAATCAGCCAACCGCCGCTACATCCTCGGGCCAGATGCTGGTTAATGAACTGGTCACAGCGATAAGGCAGCAAAACGCTTCGCAGGTCATCAGTGCCAACCAAGAGAGCTCTATGGCGACCGCTCTAGCACAAAACTCGACCATTTTGCTCTCGTCAGAGATCGGCCACTACAAAACCATCACGGTGGTCCTCTACCTATTTCTGGGTGCTGGGGCGTTTATACTTCTCTATGTGGCTATTGCACGTGTGGTTGAGCGACAGGGCAGAGAAACCTCGAGCGGCGCTCAAACTCAGACCAGCACAGATGCAAACTCACTCAACAGTCAGTTGCTGCAGTTGGTAGCAATGAACATGCGCGCTTCGCAGCCCGCGCCGGCCAACTCAGACTCATCGGTGCGTGATGCGTGGATGCTGGAAGTAGCGCAAAACACACGCACATTAATGGAACAGGTGCGTAACCTTGAGGCGCAGAACGCTGAGCTCTCGCGACGTAGCCAGGTACAGGCGGCGCAAGAGGCCGCCCAGCCAGCACGACCCAGAGTGCGCATGAGTAATGTCAGAATGGACTCGCCGCAGGCTGCACCTTCAGTTGCTTCGCAGGCAAATCGCCAGCCCGCTCCTCAGGCGGCAGATAGTGAGCCGGCTAAGTTCGCAGAGACGCTTCAGCTCGCCACAGTTTACGAGAGTATGGGCGACCGCAATATGGCGCGTACCCTGCTACAGCAAGTGGTTGCTGGCGGTTCTAAGGCTGAGAAGGCGAAAGCCGAAAACCTACTGGCAGAGATGGGCTGATGTTTGAGGTCGGCGTTATTGAGCAGCTGTTCGGCCAGTGTGGTATCCCCTACCGGCCGGCACAGCTCGCGAAAAAGCTGGATAAGATAAACAACCGCGACAGCCTTACACCGGTTGAAAAACTGCAAAACTTAATTGAGGATTTGGACCTAAAGCAGATCTCAATTCAGCAGGCAGCGGTCTCACAAGCGGGCGAGCAGTGCTTCCCGGGGCTTATCTACCTCAAACAGAGTTGGCACTTTATACAGCGCACACCTGAGGGTTACCTGCTCTCTTCGCAGTCACTGGGTAAGAAAACCGTCAAGACGCTGGATAGGCTGCCCACCACAGTGATTGTCTGGCTGGAGAGACCTGAACTCTCCTATGCCAAATCTGGTGAGGAGCGTATTACCCGCGTCTCCGGTCTGATTAAACGTGTTGCTCTGCGTCATAAGCGGTGGGTGCTCGACCTCACCATCGCTACGCTAATGGTCAACCTTTTTGCCATTGTCACCTCGCTCTTCGCTATGCAGGTGTACGACAGAGTTGTGCCAAGTTTGGCACTCGACACACTATTCTCTCTGGTTATTGGCGTCGTTATTATCTATCTGATCGATTTTGCGCTGAAAGTGACACGTGCGCGCGTGCTTGATACCAAATCATCACGTATCGACGCGGTGCTTTCGCACGAGGTCTTCAGCCACCTGATGAAGACCCGACTTGATGCACTACCGTCTCAGTTGGGCACTCTAACCGCGCAAATATCGGGCATTGAGAGTGTGCGTCAGTTCTTCACCTCCTCAATTCTTTTTGCGCTGGTAGACCTGCCATTCGCACTGCTATTTTTGGCAATTATCTACCTAATAGGCGGTCCCATCGCCTATGTTTACGCCGCATTCTTTGTCGCTAGCATAATTATCGGCTGGATCGCGCAACTGCGATCCCAAGCACTCAACCGTCAGGTGACTCTGCGCAGTCACGAACGTCAAGGGGTTCTGGTTGATGCCATTAAAGGCGCTGAAACTGTGAAGTCGACCGGTGCGAGCGCGATGTTCCAAAACGAGTGGGATGCAGTTAACCGCTCCATCTCCAGTTTTAGCTTAAAACAGAAATCGATCTCTAGTTTCACTACAAGTCTATCGACACTCCTGGGCTCACTCGCCTACGCCTCCGCCATTGTTATTGGTGTGCACCTGATCGCAGAAGGTGAGATCACCATGGGTACCATGATCGCCTGCAGTATTCTGGGTGGACGTGTGCTCGGCCCGGTAGGGCAAGCGGTTAACTACATGATCCAGTTTAATAACGTGAAGCAGTCAACGGAACTGGTGAATCAGTTTTTGGAGCTCCCTGAAGAGCGCCAGCGCTCAGAGAGTCTGGTCTTCCCTGTTACCCGTCCACAGGATATCAGCGTTAAAGGGGTGCGCTTCGCCTACCCCGGTTCACAGTTGGCGCAGGTCAGCATCGAGGAGTTTAGCGCCAAGGCTGGCGAGCGCATCGCTATTCTTGGCTCCATCGGTTCGGGTAAGTCGACTCTACTGAAGCTACTGGCAGGGCTCTACAAGCCACAGACCGGTTTGATTAAAACAGGCGGAGCCGACCTCTGGACGCTCGACCCGTTCTACATGACCAAGAACATCTCCTACCTGCCGCAAACGCCAGACCTCTTCAAAGGCACGCTGAAATCCAATCTCACGCTGGGGCGCAATGTCAGCGATACCAAGCTGTTACACACGATTGAACTGCTCAATATCACCTCCATAATGGAGCAGAATGACAAAGGACTGGACCTACCTATCAGCGAGGGTGGCAGTGGCTTATCGGGCGGACAACGCCAGTTGGTGGGCCTTGCACGTCTCTTTCTCAACGGCCCCTCTATCTGGATACTGGATGAGCCAACCGCTGCGTTGGATCAGAGCCGCCAGGCTACCGTGCGCAAGGCGTTGCAAGCGGTTCTGCAGCCATCAGACATTCTGATATTTGCCACCCACAACCCCGCTCTGGCGGTGGAGATGGCAAACCGAGTTCTGGTGATGGAGCGCGGCCAGATCGTTAAAGATGTACCCGCCTCCTCCGTTACTTGGAGGCACAGCAATGGCTAGCAATCTGCATAAGATCGAGCAAGACTACGAGCGCGAGCCGACCGGCAGTTCGCTTATCATCTGGATTGTCTTCGCCAGTTTTGTCGCATTCATCACTTGGTCGTTCTCCTTTGAGCTGGAGCAGTTTGTGCGCGCGCAGGGGCAGGTTATCTCAAGTAGCCGCGTACAGCAGATTCAAACCGTTGATGGCGGCGTGGTGTCGGAGATTAATGTCAGAGAGGGCGATACCGTAAAACCGGGGCAGATACTTGCCAAAATCGACAAGACCCGTTTTGAAGCGCAAACCAATGAGGTGCTCGCGCGCGTTAACGCACTAAAAGCTAAGGTGTCGCGCCTGCGTGCTGAGGTTACAAATACCCCCCTCACCTTTCCGACTGAGCTGAACGATTTACCAGAAATTACCGGGCTGGAGGTCACAATTTACAACCGCCGTCTCAACCGTCTGCAGGATGACCTTGATGCAACTCGTCATCTGCTAACGTTGGCAATTCGGGAGAAGACGATGGTTGAGCAACTCAATAAAACTGGCGATGTAAACAAGACGGAACTGCTCAACGCGCAACGTGCTGTTGTGGATGCCCAAGCCAAGCTCGATGCCGTACGTAACGACTATTTTGAGCAGTCGAGCCAGGAACTTGCGCAGACCGAAGATGAATTGGCGCAAAGCTTGGAGGTGCTAAACCAGCGCTCCGAGGTGCTACGCAGCTCAACCTTGCGTGCGCTAGTTCCGGGCATTGTTAAAAACATATCAGTAACAACGCTGGGGGCGGTTACCAAGCCAGGCGAGACGCTGATGGAGATCATCCCGAGTCAGGACATGCTGTTGATTGAAGCGCAGATACCACCTGTCGATATTGGCGAACTGCGCGAGGGTTTGCCTGCCACTCTGCGATTTGACCCCTATGACTCATCCATTTATGGCACTGTAGCCGGCGATGTCAGTTACATCTCTGGCGACACTATCGCCGAGATGGATGGGCGCGGGAACGAGAAGCGCTACTACATTACCCATATACGTCTGCCCGAGGGTGAGGTTGTCACATCTATTGGCAAACCCATCGAAATTATGCCAGGTATGACAACAACCGTTGACATAAAGACTGGAAAACGTACCGTAATCAATTACATACTTAAACCAATTATAAAAACGCTTGACCGCAGCTTCGGTGAAAAATAGCCCGAAGAGTGAGCCCAAAATGACACTAGCACAGTGCGATACTGACGAAGGATGAGTCTATGAATAGAACAAGCCCCCACTTTAGAGAGCTGGTACAGCAAATCTCCTCTGCGGGTCGTTCAAGCGAGACCGTTTGTTTAGTTGGCGAAATTGGCACAGGCAAGCGTCAGGCCGCAGTTACCATCCATCGCGCTAGCACCCATCTGCAGGGGCGGTTCATCACCATAAACTGTATGGGCTTGACCGACGAGGAGTTCGCCATCGATCTTTTCGGACGCATGAGCGACGATGGAGAACTTGTTCGCAAAGGCGCCGCCAACCTTGCTGAAGGCGGCACGCTCTACCTGCACGAGGTGTGTGAACTCTCTAAACGTTCACAAGCCGTGCTGGTGCGCTTCCTCGAGACCGATACTTATCGTCCCATCGGCTCAATGTCGACCTTCTCGTCCAACCTCAGGGTGATCGTCTCATCGTCAATGTCGATGGAGAATGCGGTAGAGACTGCAACGCTGCGCAACGATCTCTACCACCTGCTGACCCCTGTCGTAATTCATCTGCCACGTCTCAATGACCGCCTTGAGGATATCCCCTTCCTGTTCCGTCAGGTGTTGGGCGAAATTGCCTCGCAGTATGACCGTCCAGTCGATGATGCTGCTTTCGAGTTGTTGCAGAATCATAGCTTCAACGGCAACTTGTTAGAGCTCCGCAATATTGCGACTCGTATTGTCTCAAAGACCCCTGAAGGGCCAATAACGGCTGAGATAATGAGTAGAGCGCTACGCGGTACCAACTACACCGAGACAGCCGCCCATAGTTTCCGTAGCGCACCTGAAATTGTGCAAAACACCTACCGGCAGCTTGACTCTGAAGTGAAGCAAATCAGCGGCACTCCGACACTCTCGCAAGATGATACTCCGAATGATACTGACGAGCCGTTCGAGCCCCAATTCAGTGCGCTCAACAGTGCCAAACGTATGAGTGAATTGGGTGAAGAGTCGTCGGATTTACAGATCCCCGAAAGCGCACCTGATTACGGCGACAGAGCGCTAAAAGTGGATCCGGACACCAGTGACTCACAGTCGACCAGTACTGAGATTAATGGCGCTGAGACTGGCAATACCCAGCCTAAAGAGCGGCCGCTGTTAACCCTCAAGGAGCAAGAGGCCGTCTACCTGCAATCGCTTCTCGATGAGTTCGATAATGACAAAGCCAAAGTGGCAGAAGTGGCAGGCTTGGCGGTACGCACGCTATATCGGCGTTTAAAGGATCTGGGGATCAAGTATTAGTTGCGTACATCTGCCCAGTCGATTACCTTTAAAGTACTGAATTAAAAAACAAATTGGGCAACTAACAAAACCATGCAAGGCGAACTGAAACTCTCAGTAAAAGCGATCGTAAGCCTGTTATGTACTCTACCCTTGTGGGTACAGGCAGCCGACACCGCAAATCTGAGTAGTTTCCGCAACAATTTGCAGCATTGCAGCCCCGCTCTGCGCCAGCAGAGCGCGGTTGCGGCGGGAGCCGAAGCTAAGATTGCCCAGACTCAAAGCCAGACACTACCCACCTTTGCTGTCGATGCCGGCGGTTTCGTCTACGATGACGGGGACACTGCAAACCCTGTCAACATTAGTGCCTCCCTGCCTCTCACCACCTTCGGGAAACAGGAGGCCGCTGAGCAGGTTGACGGTGATGTTGCACTACTAGAGCGTGCCAAAATTGGCACACAGACATCCGAGCTAATCCAGAAGCTGTTTGATCTGCAAGTGACTATCGAGACGCTGAAGGCCGACATGCAGGTTCTCAAAGAGAACACTGAGAGTCAGCAAGCTCTGTTAGACCGCATAAACAGACGACTCAAAAGTGGCCTCTCCTCACCCGCTGAAGTCAACTCTGTTACTAGCAAAATTGGACGGCTAAAGGTTGATTACGGCACGCGACAAACGGCTCTAAACAAAGCGGAGCGTCAGTTAAGTTCGCTCGCCTGCGGTCAATACCCGCTGCCCATACAGTACCAAAAGATACCTCTGGTCAATGATGGCCTAGCTGCACTCGAGATCGCTAACCCCAAACTGCGGGAGTTAAGCCAAGAGATTCGCCTAGAGAAGCGACGCCTGGCTTACACCGAATTGAAGACTCTGCCTGAACTTGGCGTTGAAGCCGTGGCACCTATCGATAGTTCTACCGATTCGCGCGCCCGTTTGGGACTTAAGATTCGTTACGAGTATGGCAACCTTGGCAAAGGCCAAGCGGCTGAAATTGAACAACAGCGTTTGAAGATAGAGGCGAGTAGCAACGCCTACGCCACCTACGCTGATGAGCTGATGAATTCGCAGCAGACACAGCTCGACAACATTAAGTACTACAGCAGCTACATGATCCCTAACCAGGAGACCACCATTAAGAGCCTAGAGGCGACACTCGCCTCCAAGACTCGGTTATTCCAGGGGGGGCGCACCGGCCTATTCGAGCTGCTGTCAGCCTATGATGAGCTGATGCAGGCGCAGTTGACGCTCAATAAGTTCAAGTCAGAATTGGCACGATACGGTATCGATGTGGCCGAGAACGCTGGTTACTTCATTGAATAATGTTGAAATTTGCACGCCTTAATCACCCTAGATCAGGCAAGATACTTCGAATCCTAGTTGGGGTTTGGTTTGTTCTTGCACTCTTACTGGCCGGCACCGTTCTTCTGCAGCCCGGTGCAGTGCAGCGCATCAACTTCGCCGATGTACGCGTGGTTCCACCCTCTGGCTATAGAACCGTTGTTAGCCCTCTCGATATCACAATTCATGAAATCCTTGTGTCTGATGGCAGTACCATCAATAAGGGCGAGCCGATTCTCTCTTTCATCACTGAAGTGACAGAAACAGTAGAGGTGGAGCAGCCAGCAATTGAGCCACCGGCTTCACCACTGTTGTCGGTTTTAAAAGAGTTGCGCGAGGGCGCTAGCCTCCAAACATTAATGGCTGCGGGCTCTGCATCTACCAAACTCCCGAAGAGCTTAGAGCCGATCGCGCAGGCGCGCGCAGAGACAATTACAAAACTGAAATCACTCTCTTCACGCATTAATGCGAATCAGTTTGACCTGCGCAATGTGATGGCGCTGGTCGCTGCAGGTGACTTGCCCATTGCCGAGGAGCGACGTTTAAAACAGTCTATCAGTGCGCTAGCGGCTGAGCGCTCCAAAGTGTTGAGTGAGTACACCTTGTTACTCGATAAGCAGTTACTGTTAATCGATGAACCGGCGCCAGTAGAACCTGTAAAAACGACTGAGTTCGTGACGCGGGAAGAGACGCAGTACCTCTACAGCCCCTACAGCGGCAATCTCTATTTTGTAAGCGACCTAGAGCCAGGCGGCCAGCTTATTTCAAATCAGCCGCTAGTTCAGGTGGGAAGCTTTACCGACCGCGAGCTGGGAATAGCGATGGCACTGGATGTAGCGCTGGTTGAGCGACTAGCAACTCAACCGACATTAAAGTTATTACTCACCGTGGCCGACAATACTAGCGATAGATCGAGAGAATTTTGGGTAAACGCGACGCTAGAGCAGGTAGATCCGCCAGGTATCTCTATGCCTGAGCCAGCAATGAGTTATATAGTAGCGCGAACATCAAATATCTCGGACGAACTACTCCAGTACGTTGCCGAACTGGGCCCAAATGGGCGCTATAGCGCGGCAATAGAGCTAGAATTGGACATACTCGAGCGCTTAGGCTCTCTACTTTAGGTACTGATTTTGACGATAAAACCGGCAAAGGCTTCTATCGCTGACATGGCTAACACCAATGCATCATTGATGCGTGCAGCAGGTATCCCTTTTACCGCCTCGGCCGTGGCGGTGGCTACGCTGCTGAGCTGCGGCTGGGTGTCTGCTGACTCTTTAGTAGAGTGGACCCGCCAAGAGGTGCCCGCCTGTCTGAGTTATGTGCCTGATACATCCAACGGCAAGCGCGCTAACTTTCTTCAGTGCATCAACGAGAACGGTGTTGAACAGTTGCCCGCTGGGTTGGCGCAGACTATTGAAGTATTCGACCCACTGGTTGCTTCACGCCCTATCGATGCAGCAGAGTGGAGCCGCCGAACTGCGCCTTCCTGCCTGCCGACCATCGCGGTAGGGCCTGCAAGTTTTCTAAGCTGCGTAGAGGAAAATGGCTACCCTGAGTCTCAAGTCGTAAAAGCTGCCCAGCAGCGCCAAGGGGTGGTTCTAATAGAGGTTGCCTCTATCGCCTCTGATGCTGGCTTTAAGGTGAAGTCACCCTCTGACTCGCAAGCGATAGACGCCGTAGAGTGGACTCAAAACGCCCTCCCCGCTTGCCTTGGCTCTCTCAATTCGGGCATCAAAGATTACCTCGCATGCGTGCACAATAATGGTTACGCCTTTGCTCAGGTCACGGATAGCCAGAACAGCAAAGTGGTTGAGACTGGACCACAAATGGCACTTAACGAGCTCTACCACGATCAAGAGGTGGAGCCCATTCCGCAGCGTACGCTGAAGGATATTTTTAACTTTGCCAAGAACGAACTCTTCAGTTTGGAGAAGGCGAAACAGTTCACCGCAACGCTCAAACAGCGCAAGTTGGTGGACGAGCCCAAGCTCAACTTTGAGCCGAAAGAGGACAACAGTCTAGATGTTGCCGTAGTGGGCGATAAGCCACGCAACCTTATTGAAGCACGCGGTGAGCTGGTGGAGGATGGCGACCTCGGTGTGCAGGTATCCGGCAGACACTATGTCGATACACCCGCAAGTGGCTTCATGGACTACGCCATTAGCATTGCCGATTTTGACACAATTCGCTCATCCTATATTGGCGTGCCACTGAAGCAGGGTGAGCAGTTTGAGACCCGCGCCTACCTAACGCACGCAAACCAAAACTTTCAGCGCTTCAACTCTATGCAATCCGAGGCCGAACTGCGCTGGATAGATTGGAACAGTGCATACGGCAGTCGACCTCTAAACCTCGCCTACGGCGTTAACGTCCAGTGGCGTGAAGACCAGTACAGCAGTGCAAACCAGAGCAATGACTCATTCAGCGCCTGGGCACGTGCCCGTCCTGCACTCTCAATCGCCAGTACACCGATTGCCACCAACCTGCTCGCATCAGCGACTCAGCTTAGCGATGGCAGTGCCAGCTTCGGCACACTTAATACCTCTGCGATGGGGCGCTCGCCAATCTTGGCAGAGGGGGCAATGGACTTTGGCTGGCGTGCGGGTGCAGCCGGCTTAGTGGGTGATTACGACGAAATTCCCGACTCCTACCGTCTCTACCTTGGCGGCTCCGACTCCGTGCGTGGTTACCAGCCTCGCGCAATCGGCAGCACAGTTGGCACTCGCTCAACGCTCGGTGCTGACCGCTCGGGGTATATTCAGCTGGACCTGCTGCATACACTCAGCTTCAACACTAAACCTCTGGACGTTGGCGTGCACTATGACGTCGGTGCTATCAACATCCCCGGCAGCGACACAGACCTCTATCGCTCCATCGGCTTCACCTCCTTGTGGAACACCAGTTTGCCGGTGCGTATGTCTCTGAGTAAGGCGCTGGATGAGGCGGGCAAGCCTTGGCGCTTTGGCTTGGGTATCAATCAACCGTTCTGATCCCGCAAAAATATTGGTAGACTCAAGTTAGTTACTGAAAGTTAAGGGTTCTGCATGCATCTCCATCGTTCGCGTAAAGCTGGTCTTGTTACACTATTCGCTATCGCGTTGAGCGGCTGCAACTCACTAGGCAGCTCCTTTACCCTCTTCAATGGTACCCCAGCAGCAAATCCCAATATGCAGCGCGCAACAACCGGCCAACCCGATGTATTGCCATTGGCATACAGCACAATGGGTAATGAGACACCCTATCAGGTCTTGGGTCAGCGCTATGATGTACTACCTACACATATCGGCTACAAAGAGCGCGGCAACGCATCTTGGTTTGGATTGAAGTTCGAGGGAAAAGCGACAGCCAACGGTGAGATCTACGACTCCAAGAAGTTCTCAGCCGCTCATAAGACTCTACCCATCCCGAGTTTTGCCAAAGTGACTAACCTTGCTAACGGTAAGTCAGTCACCGTGCGTATTAACGATCGTGGCCCCTACTACGGTAATCGCCTTATAGATGTCTCTTACGCTGCAGCGCAGGAACTCGGTATTCTCGATACCGGCGTCGCCGACGTTATGGTTGAGGGGATTAATGCAAACGAGCAGGTCTCTATTACTGAGGTTACAGCGATTCCGGGTAACGCTTCTCAAGCGCCAAAAGCAGCTCAAGAGCTGAGCGCGAAGGACGTCGAGCTTTTCGCTCAGCAGCAAGCTGTTGAGGCGATGCCAGGCGCCGCGCAACAACAGGCCAGCGCCGTATCCACCGGCATAAAACCCGGACGCTACCTTCAGGTGGGGGCATACTCCCAGGTTAGCAGCGCAAACAAGGCGATGACGACACTCGAGCGCATAACCAACTATCCGGTTTCGATGCAGCAAATCAACGCCGCAGGCAAGACGTTAACACGTGTCGTGGTGGGTCCATTCCCAGCGAATGCAGCAATCGAGCAGGTACGTAATCAGATTCAGAATGCGGGTCTTGGGCGTCCATTTATCAAGATGCTGCCCTAGGCAGACCGGCGGTTGCTAGGGGAGCGCTCTCTAATCGTAGTTAAAGCGCTCGCACAGCAGTCTGTCGTCGCTCACACCCCGAACTTTTAGGTAGGTCTCAACCGCCTCCATCATCGGAGCTGGACCGCAGAGAACAAAGAGCCAAGACGCCAACTGTTCACTGTTGAGACACCCATCCAACATCTTGGCATCGACTATGCCGACAGTACCCTCGAATCCGGCCTCTGGTTCCTGCACCACGAAGGTCGTGTCGACGCAAGAGAGTTCGTCTGCGCATACAATCTGACTCTCTTCACGGTTGCCGTAGATAACTTTAAGTTTACGCGCGTCTTTGGTTTGCTGCATCTGCCGCAAAATACCGAGCATCGGCGCTATTCCAACCCCTCCAGCAATCAGGACAACGCCCGGTTCCCCGCGTCCATCAACCGTCAGGCTTCCATAGGCGCCATCAACGTATGTCGTTGTGCCGACCTCTATTTCGCTTAGTGTCGAGGTGAAGTCCCCAAGCTCCTTGATCACAAAACTAAGTTCACTCCCGGATGCGGGTGCCGAGGCGATCGAGAAGGGATTTTCCGCAATAGAGAGCGCCGAACGTCCCACCTTAATCCAGGCAAATTGCCCAGCCTTGTAAAACAGTCCATCATGACCGGCAGGTTGCAGGCAAAGCTGCCACTGCTTATCAGTAAGCCGCTCAAGCCGAGAAACCTTCCAGGGTTTACTGCGCTGTCTTAGAGGAACCAACAGATAGCGGTAGACTAGGCTCAACAAGGCTAGAACGGTTAAAACCTGCCAGAGCAGCGCCACATTCTTGTGCATCGCATAACGCCCAGCCTCAAGCGTATGGTGCAACAATAGCAGCGCTATAGCCGCCGCCAGAATTCCATGCAGACGCCGCCATACCTCGTAACGATAGTCCAGCGCCGAGCGCCAAACCGCCAGAACAATGAGCGCGGGTAGTAGTACCAATGCAACAACACCCGTAGCTATCGCTGCGAATTCAGACGTCACAGAGAACTCGCGACTGCTATCCCAAGGGAATAACCCACCTGACGGAGTGGACTCATAAAAGAATGGGTGCAGTAGCGCCGCAGAGAGCGCTAGCCAACCGATAATACGGTGAAAGCGCATGGTCGCATCCATACCAACCCGTTCAGAGAAGGACTTCATACGCCCAGAGAGCGCGAACTCTGAGAGAATCATCGCAAACGCTAGCATCCCTAAAATGGTGCCTAGCTCCTGCAATATATCTCGCGGGTTGCCGAAGTAGTGCCACGCGAAGAGTAGTGGGCTTGCAATAGCAAGCGCGTAGAGCCCGAGTAGTACGGTAAGTCTGAAATGCATGCTCTACGCTCCTTTGTAT
>JABXHP010000072.1 GCA_013373575.1 Oceanospirillaceae bacterium
TCCACCTGAATGAGTGCTGTATTGAGCATCTCGGTAGTTTGTGTAAGAGCGGGGTGGTTGCTCTCCATCTGTTGCAGCAACTGCAGGGCGTGATTCAGTAGTGCGCTGGCATGTTCGGCATCGCTATCACCGAGCAGCTGATTAATCTGCTGGCCGCGTTGCAAAATGGCTCCTGCGTTCGCTAGCTCCTTCTGCTCTTGCTCTAGTGTCTCGAGCTCTCCTGACTCAGGGTTCAGGCGGTTGATCTCTTCTGTCTGGTAGCTCAAAAGCTGAAGCTGCGCATTGGCCTCTTCGCTAAGTGACTGCAAGCGAACTAACTCCTGAGACTTCGCTTGCCAGCTTTGGTAAAGGCTGCGCACCTCTGCAGCAAGCTCTTCACTTTGAGCGAACGCATCCAGCAGCTGACGATGGTAATCGCGCTTGAGGAGCCGTTGGTGTTCATGCTGGCCGTGTATATCGACGAGCAGTTCACCCAGTTCGCGTACCCGTGCCAGAGGACAGGGGTGGCCATTGATATAGGCACGGCTGCGGCCGTCATCGGTAAGGGTGCGGCGCAGAAGACACTCATTTTCGTCTTCCGCCTCCAGTTCATGTGACTTTAGCCACTGCTGCGCCTCGGTGAGTTTGCTGATGTCAAACACTGCGCTGATCTCAGCGCGCTTCGCACCGGTACGCACCGCATCGCTCTCGGCCCGTTTACCCAGGGCTAAGCCCAGCGCATCTAGCATGATCGACTTGCCCGCACCTGTCTCACCACTGACAACGGTCATACCGTTTTTTAGCTCTAAATCGAGGCTTGAGACGATGGCGTAATTGCGAATACTCAGTAGCGTTAACATAAGCCTTACCTGTGGTTATATACAGTAGTTCTATTTTTAATTCAAAGTGGAACACTGTGCAAGCATACAGTGAAAAAATGTTCGCTCTCAGGGTTGAATAAGCGGGCCTCTATCCCCAAATAAGTGCCAAGTTTGAAACGAATTCGGAGAGATTTGGCATGTCCAATGAAGAGCAGAAAGCCCCAGAGGTTGAGATCGAAGAGCAGGTCGGCACTGAAGAGGTTGCACCTGAGTCGGTAGACGCTGAAGAGCCAACTGTTGAGTCACTCACGCAGGCGCTGGCCGAGGCAGAAGCAACGATCAATGAGTTGCAAAAGCAGCTCGCTGAGCTTGAGCCGCGTGCGCAGGCGGAGATCCTGAACCAGCGCCGTCGCGCAGAACAGGAAGTTGAGAAGGCGCGCAAGTTTGCCCTTGAGCGCTTCACCAACGAGCTGCTGCCTGTGGTGGATAGCCTCGAGCGCGCGATTGAGGCGTCGACAAGTGATGATGAAGCGGTCAAAACCCTGCGCGAAGGGGTGGAGATGACGCACAAAATGTTCATTGACGGTGTCGCCAAATTCAACGTTGAAGTTCTCAATCCTCAGGGCGAAGCATTCAATCCCGAGCACCATCAGGCAATGTCCATGGTTGATGCGGGCGATGCTGAGCCAAATACCGTTGTTGCGGTTATGCAGAAAGGTTACCTACTCAATGGTCGCCTAATTCGCCCTGCAATGGTGATGGTAGCTAAAGGTTAATAGGCCTTGAAGTTCAAAAATACATACCCATATAAGGGTTAAGGTTAAAAATTTCCGCTCTGGTGAAGCCAGAGTCTAAGCAAAGATTGGAGAAAAACATGGGTAAGATTATCGGTATTGACCTGGGTACCACCAACTCCTGTGTCGCAGTACTAGACGGCGAAAAGACTCGCGTTATTGAGAACGCTGAAGGCGATCGCACCACACCATCAATCATCGCGTACACTAACGACGGTGAGACTCTGGTGGGTCAGTCTGCTAAACGTCAGGCGGTGACAAACCCGGACAACACACTATTCGCTATCAAGCGCCTGATCGGTCGTCGTTTTGAAGATGACGTCGTACAGAAAGATATCAAAATGGTGCCTTACAAAATCGCCAAAGCGGACAACGGTGACGCTTGGGTTGAGGTGAAAGGCAACAAGATGGCACCGCCGCAGGTCTCTGCTGAAGTGCTGAAGAAGATGAAGAAGACTGCGGAAGACTTCCTCGGTGAAGCGGTTACTGAAGCGGTTATCACAGTGCCCGCATACTTCAATGACTCGCAGCGTCAAGCAACTAAAGATGCTGGCCGCATTGCAGGTCTCGAAGTTAAGCGTATCATCAACGAGCCAACCGCTGCCGCGCTGGCTTACGGTATGGATAAAGCGAAAGGTGACCGCACTATCGCTGTATACGACCTCGGTGGTGGTACTTTCGATATCTCTATCATCGAAATCGCTGATGTAGATGGTGAGCACCAGTTCGAAGTGCTGGCAACCAACGGTGATACTTTCCTCGGTGGTGAAGACTTCGACCTGGCAGTAATCAACTACCTGGCTGCTGAGTTTAAGAAAGAGTCTGGCATCGACCTGCATAATGATCCTCTAGCGCTGCAGCGTCTGAAAGAGGCAGGTGAGAAGGCTAAGGTTGAACTGTCGACTTCACAGTCTACTGACGTAAACCTACCGTACATCACGGCTGATGCAACAGGTCCTAAGCACCTCAACGTGAAACTGAGCCGTTCTAAGCTCGAGTCACTGGTAGAAGATCTGGTTCAGCGCTCACTCGAGCCATGCCGTATCGCGCTTAAGGATGCGGGCCTGTCGGCTTCTGAAATCGACGACGTTATTCTTGTCGGTGGTCAGACACGTATGCCAATGGTACAGGCTAAGGTTGCTGAGTTCTTCGGTAAGGAGCCACGTAAAGACGTGAACCCTGACGAAGCAGTGGCTATGGGTGCTGCGCTACAGGGTGCGGTTCTGTCGGGCGACGTTAAAGACGTACTGCTGCTTGATGTAACTCCTCTGACCCTGGGTATCGAAACCATGGGTGGTGTTGCGACTCCACTTATCGATAAGAACACGACGATCCCAACGCGTAAGTCGCAGGTCTTCTCTACCGCTGAAGATAACCAGACTGCGGTTACCATTCACGTGGTACAGGGTGAGCGCAAGCAGGCGCAGCAGAACAAGTCACTGGGTCGTTTCGACTTGGCAGACATTCCACCAGCGCCACGCGGTGTGCCGCAGGTTGAGGTGACCTTCGATATCGACGCGAATGGTATCTTGAACGTCTCTGCTAAAGACAAAGCTACTGGTAAAGAGCAGTCGATCGTCATCAAGGCCTCTTCAGGTCTGAGCGATGATGAGATCGATCAGATGGTACAGGATGCTGAAGCACACGCTGAAGAGGACAAAAAGTTCGAAGAGCTGACTGCTGCGCGCAACCAGGGTGATGCGATGGTTCACACTGCTCGCAAGACCATGAAGGATGCTGAAGACAAGGCAACCGACGAAGAGAAGGCCGCTGTCGAAACTGCTATCACTGAGCTTGAAGAGGCTCTTAAAGGTAGCGATAAAGAGGCGATCGAGAAGAAGACCGAAGCTTTGACTGAAGCGATCTCTGGCGTAGCTCAGAAGATGTACGCCGACGCAGCTCAGGCTGAAGGTGGTGCGCAGGGCGAAGATGCTCCGCGTGATGCCGGTGATGATGTAGTGGACGCTGAGTTCGAAGAAGTTAAAGACGACAAGAAGTAATTCAGCCCCGGAATTAGCCTAGGTTACAGCGCGGGGGCGAGAGCTCCCGCGTTGTCATGTCTGAGGCGATAAAGTTTTAACCAGACCGAGTGACTCTCGTTACGGATTATGGATTATGGATAAGCAAGATTATTACGAGCTGTTAGGTGTATCGCGTGATGCATCAGGCGCTGAGATCAAAAAGGCCTATCGTCGTCTGGCGATGAAGTACCATCCCGACCGCAATCCGGATGACAAAGAGGCAGAGCTGAAGTTTAAAGAGCTCAGTGAAGCTTACGAAGTGCTCTCGGATGCACAGAAGAAAGCCGCCTATGATCAATATGGTCATGCCGGCGTCGATGGCCAAGCTGGCTTCGGTGGTGGTGGCTTCGAGGGTGGTTTCTCAGACATCTTTGGAGATGTATTCGGCGATATCTTCGGCGGTGGTGGTGGCGGTCGACGTCGCTCTAATGTTCGTCGCGGTGCCGATTTGCGTTACAACCTAGATCTTAGCCTTGAAGAGGCGGTGCGCGGTTGTGAGAAGACACTAAAAGTTCCGACTTATGTCAGCTGTGAGCCATGTAATGGCTCGGGTGCCAAGCCGGGTACCAGTGCCAAGAGCTGTGGTACCTGTGGCGGTGTGGGTCAGGTACGTATGCAGCAGGGGTTCTTCTCTGTACAGCAGACCTGTCCGGCATGTCACGGTGAAGGTAAGGTGATTAGCGATCCGTGTAACAGCTGTCACGGCCAGGGGCGCGTTGAGAAGACCAAAACCCTACAGGTCAAGATTCCTGCCGGGGTTGATACGGGGGATCGTATTCGTCTCTCCGGAGAAGGTGAGGCGGGTAGTCATGGCGGTCCAGCCGGCGATCTTTATGTTCAAGTGAATGTGCGTCAGCACCCAATCTTTGAACGCGACGGTCAACACCTGTATTGTGAAGTGCCAATCAGCTTCGTAGAGGCTGCGCTGGGTGGTGAGCTGGATGTTCCAACACTCGATGGTCGAGTGAAACTGAAGATCCCTGCCGAGACTCAGACGGGTAAGATGTTCCGCCTACGTGGCAAGGGTATCAAACCTGTACGCGGCGGAGCGGTTGGCGACCTGATGGTGAAAGCGGTTGTTGAGACGCCAGTAAACCTGACTAAGCGTCAACGCGAACTGCTGGAAGAGTTTCAGCACGAGACCAAGGGGCATCAGAAACATGCGCCAAAATCGCACGGCTTCTTCGACTCTGTGAAGAAGTTTTTTGAGGATATGACCTGAGGTCAGTATGCAACAAGCTGTAGATGAACTCTGGCACGCACTCCAAGCAGAAGCGGTGACTGAAGTTGAGAGGGAGCCGCTGCTTAGTAGCTTCTATCATGCAACAATAGTAAGTCACGCTACGTTGCGTGCGGCGCTCTCCTACCTGTTGGCTGAGAAACTATCCGACGCGGTGGTACCAGCGGTGGCGATGCGTGAGATATTCGAGCTCGCCTATGAGCAGCAGCCAGAGTTGATCGAAAGTGCCTGTGCAGACCTTCTAGCTGTCTACACGCGTGATGCCGCAGTGAACGACTACAGCACCGTACTGCTCTACCTTAAGGGTTTCCATGCGCTGCAGTCTTATCGTGTTGCTCACCATATGTGGAATGCAGGGCGGCAAGGGCTGGCAAAGTATATCCAGAGCCGCATGAGTGCGGTTTTGCAGGTCGATATCCACCCCGCTGCCAGGATTGGCCGTGGTGTCATGTTCGACCATGCGACCGGTATCGTAGTTGGCGAAACCTGTGTCATCGAAGATGAGGTCTCTATTCTGCAGTCAGTCACCCTCGGGGGGACGGGCAAGGAGTCTGGTGACCGTCATCCTAAGATTAGGGCGGGCGTTCTAATTGGTGCTGGTGCTAAGATTCTCGGCAATATTGAGGTTGGCGAGGGTGCCAAGGTTGGGGCTGGCAGCGTAGTGCTGGAGGCAGTAGCGCCACACACTACAGTAGCGGGGGTACCCGCTCGCGTAGTTGCTTGCACCCAGTCAGAAAAACCAGCGCTGGATATGGACCAGGGGCTCGATAGCGGTCCAGTCGATCAGTAAATAATTAACCAACGGAATGTATTTATGATTCGTGTAGCAGTTACCGGTGCAGCCGGTCGTATGGGTCGTACTTTGATAGAAGCTGTAAATCAGACCGATGGGCTGGTTTTAAGTGCAGCGATTGTTGAGCCGGGCAGCTCCCTAGCGGGTGCAGATGCGGGTGAGCTAGCGGGTCAGGGTAAATTGGGCGTTGCGCTTAGTGACTCCCTTGATGCTGTGCTCAACGACTTTGACGTGCTTATCGACTTTACTGCGCCAACAGTGACGCTTGCCAACCTTAAGGTCTGTTCTGCGGCGGGTAAGAAGATGGTCATCGGCACAACGGGCCTAACTGACGAGCAGAAAGCAGAGCTACAGGCCGCCTCCGAAAAGATCGCGATCATGTTCGCTTCGAATATGTCTGTTGGTGTGAATCTCTGCTTTAAATTGCTGGAAGTTGCAGCGAAAGCGCTCGGTGATGATGGCGGATACGATATCGAGGTCATTGAGGCTCATCACCGTCACAAGGTAGATGCACCGTCGGGCACGGCGCTGCGTATGGGTGAGGTTGTCGCCGAGGCGCTGGGTCGGGATCTTAAAGAGTGTGCCGTATATGGGCGTGAAGGTCAGACGGGTGCGCGTCCAGAGAAGCAGATTGGTTTCGAGACCATTCGTGCCGGTGACGTAGTCGGTGATCACACTGTATTGTTCGCGACCGAGGGCGAGCGTATCGAGATCACTCACAAGGCCTCAAACCGCATGACGTTTGCAAAAGGGGCAGTGCGTGCCGCCGCTTGGTTGAAAGATCGTGAAACAGGTCTATTTGATATGCAAGATGTCCTCAATTTGAGGTAGACTAGTTCAGTTGTTGTTCCTTTTTAGAGCCCGCCCCGGGAAACCGCGGCGGGCTTGTTTTCGTTTGGAGTTTGGGAACACCTTGGAACTGGAAGTGTCGCCTCCCGCTTCTCTGAAGGTTCGTACACTCGATCCTGCACTGTTTGTGACCTGTTGAGTAGATGCAAAAAAGCCGGCGTGCACCGGCTTTATAGAGTCTCTTTAGGGTTGCCTCCGGCTGTGCAGAGGGTTACTACAAGACGATAGTTGCTGCAGAGAGTTTAGCTTTTAGGTGTTCCCACCTCGGCATTTGGGTCTACCAGAACCTCCGCTAGGCTAGAGCGTGATAGCTCACCCTGCAGGTGTCCCTCTTCATCGACCACAGGTACCGGGTGATCCGACTCCAATGTCTCTGGAATCACTGTCTCGAGTACGGCATCGCTGGAGATAGTTGATACCTCGTCCATATCAGCTTGCTCCCAAGTGTAGTCCGCGTGACCACTGGCACTCTCCTCCTCCAGCCACTCCTGGGTTGCAACACCCTGGAATTCGCCATCGTTAGAGACAACATAGCCGTAGTCATGGGGGCCGGCCTTCATCTGCTTCAGTGCTTCGCCAATCGTCTCTGCGGTGATGCGGTAAGCGGGCTCCTTCATCACGGTCTCAACCGTGAGCGCGCGTGCGCGGTTGACGTCCTTGACGAAGGCTTCGACGTAGTCATCTGCTGGATGCAGTAGAATCTCTTCAGGTTCACCCTGTTGCACCAGCAGGCCATCCTTGAGGATGGCGATGCGGTCGCCAAGGCGCAGTGCTTCGTCGAGGTCATGAGTAATGAAGATAATGGTTTTGTGCAGTTTCTGCTGAAGCTCAATCAGCTGGTCCTGCATTTCAGAGCGAATCAGCGGATCAAGTGCCGAGAAAGCTTCGTCCATCAGCAGAATCTCGGCGTCGGTACAGAGCGCACGCGCA
>JABXHP010000200.1 GCA_013373575.1 Oceanospirillaceae bacterium
CAGGTGGGAATTAACTACGATGCATCACAGCTGCACTGCTTTGATGCTCAGGGACAGGCGATTCGCTAAGGGGGCTCTATGGGTCAGGCACTTACACAACTGCACCTTGGTTTGGGCTCGTTTCATCGAGCTCACCAAGCACTCTACATGCAGTTTTTACATGATAAGGGTGATACCTCCTGGGAGATTGCCGGCGGTAATATCCGGCCAGACATGGCAGAGCTAATTGAAGCGATGCAGTCTCAAGGTGGTCAATACATGCTCGAGACGGTCACCCCTCAGGGAGAACGTGAGTATAAGCAGATTAGCTCGATTAAACGCGTTATCAGCTGGGATGCAGAGCTCGCAGGTTTGACAACTGTTGCAGTTGAGCCGACAACGCGGATCATCTCGTTCACCGTTACGGAAGCAGGCTACTACTTGGATACTAGCGATAGGCTAGACCAGAGCTACCCAGATCTGGTTTCGGACATTAAAGGCGAGACCTGTTGCACGCTATACGGCGCTCTAGCCCGTTTGCTGGAAGCTCGACGCAAGGCTGAGGCAGGCCCTGTAACGCTGATGAACTGTGACAACCTGCGCTCCAACGGTGACCGTTTTGCCAAAGGTTTTAAACAGTTCTTAGAGCTGCAAGGCAAGAGCGAGCTGCTTGCTTGGGTTGAGCAAAATACCAGCGCGCCCAATGCAATGGTTGACCGTATCACCCCGCGACCTACACCTGCCGTAGCCGAGCGCGTCAAAGCGGCAACAGGTATAGAGTGTAAAGCTGCCCTAATGGGCGAGAAGTTCTTGCAGTGGGTAATTGAAGACCACTTCATTGCTGGCCGCCCGGCGTGGGAAGAGGTTGGCGTTGAGATGGTTGAGGACGTAATGCCTTACGAAGAGGCGAAGATCCGCATTCTTAATGCGACGCACAGCTGTATCGCATGGGGCGGCACTCTCGCGGGGTTCAATTACATCCACGAAGGTACGCTTGACGAAGAGGTGTGCAAGTTTGCATACGACTACGTGACTCAAAACGTAATTCCTTGTCTGACGCCCTGTCCGCTGCCCTTAGACAACTACCGTGATGTGGTTTTGGATCGTTTCTCTAACCCCAACATCCAAGATACCAACGCACGTGTAGCGATGGATGGGTACTCTAAGGTACCAGGCTTCATTCTGCCTACGATCCGTGAATCGATCGAGAAGGGACTGGACCTGAGTGCGGTTGCAATGCTGCCTGCGTTTTACCTCTCCTTCCTGTTGCGTGAACAGCAGGGGCTGATCCCATACAAGTATGAGGACCAGCTAATGGATCCACAAAGTGTTAAGCGCATCGTAGAATCTGATGATCCGGTGGCTGCATTTGTAGCAGAGCCACTGTTGTTTGACGACTTGGCTGGGAATGAGCAGGTTACCGCGGCAATGCGAGAAGCCTATGCGCGTTCCGAAGCCTTTACTGCAAAGCGAGGCGCGTTCTAATGAGTGGATTGTTAGATGGAAAAGTTGCAGCCGTTACAGGTTCCGCATCGGGTATAGGTTTAGCGAGTGCTGAGGCGATGATCGCTGAGGGCGCGCGCGTGGTATTCGTTGATTATAACGAGGCAGCTCTGACAGAACTGGTCGCCAAGCATGGTGATAAGGCCATCCCTCTAGCAGTTAATCTACTGGATTCAGATGAGTGTGCATCCATGATGCCGCGAATTCTGGATCTGGTGGGGCATTTGGATATTTTTCACGCCAATGCTGGGCTCTATGTAGGTGGTGACCTGCTAGAGAATGATCCTGGCGCAATCGATCGGATGCTTCAGCTCAACGTGGCTGTGGTGATGAAAAATGTACAGGCTGTTCTGAAACACATGACGGCACGAGGCACTGGTGATGTGTTGGTAACCAGTTCGCTAGCGGCGCACTATCCCACACCCTGGGAGCCGGTCTACGCATCATCAAAATGGGCGATAGACTGTTTCGTGCAGACGACGCGGCGGCAGATGTTTAAGCACGGCATACGCATCGGCTCGATTTCACCCGGACCAGTAATTACCGGTCTTCTGAGTGACTGGCCAGCTGAAAAACTGGCAGAAGCGAAAGCGAATGGCAGTTTGGTTGAGGCCGAGGAGATAGCGCAAGCGTTGCTGTTCATGTTGACGCGGCCGCGTCATATCACAATTCGCGATATGGTGATTATGCCAACGAATTTTGATCTATAGGCAAGTGTAAGTTCGGGAAATGGCTAAACAATCGGAGCGCGAGATCTTTAGTGGATTAGAGCTTAAACAACTACAATAAAGCTCAAGAGTGAGGTAATCGATATGGTACAGGCATTAAGGTCGCAGCAGGCGCCAGAGGTAGAGAAGAGCTACCAGCGCGGCCCAGAGTTGGGATATGAGCCCGATGATGTCGGTATGCTTCGCTTTCTTGAACATGGAGCGCCTCACCCGCTGATACGTTGGCATATCCATGACGAGTATGAGCTGCATATGATCACCAACACTTACGGCAAAGTGTTTGTTGGTGATTATATTGGGCAATTTAGCCCCGGACAGTTGGTTCTCACGGGACCTCGTTTGCCGCACAATTGGATAACAACTGACTATGGCGAAGGGGAAACTGCCCCCATGCGAGATCGTGCGCTTCAGTTTGCCGATACACCCATACGCGAGGCTGCGAAGCTCATCCCGGAACTTCAAACGATCCTTCCTTTGCTTGATCGAGCTAAAAACGGGATCGAGTTTTTTGGTATCAGTAACAAGGTCTCGGTCTATCTTGACCAGATTAAAGGGTGCGTCGGCAGCAAGCGTTTGGCGGTATTTATTGAACTGATGTCCGAGCTCGCAAACCATGGTAACTACCGGTTACTCTCCTCGGTACAGATTCAGAGTGAAGACGATCAGCAGCAACTCGACCAAGTCAATGAGGTAGTTGAGTTCATCACATCTAACTATGCCGAGCCGTTCAGCATGGCTGAAGTGGCGGAACGTTTCGGTATGAGTGAGAGTCGCTTCTCGCGTTACTTCAGACGCTCCACGGGCAACACCTTTACCGACTTTGTTAACCGTGTGCGGGTGAACAAGGCGTGTCAGTTGTTGCTGGAGACTGAGAAATATATTAGTACAATCTGTTATGAAGTTGGCTTCAATAATGTGGCCAACTTTAACCGGCGTTTTAGCGAGTTTCGTGGAATGACGCCGAGCGAATTCCGTCGTTCCGGTAAGCTGCGCTATTAGGGGTTTATCCCTAGGCTCCGTTGGTCGCGGAATAGGAGCTTATTTGATACATTTAGCCCATCCAGTCTCGACTATAAGGCTCTTGTAAGACTCATGCACTCGAAAGGTACTCTCTACATCGTCTCCGCACCCTCAGGCGCAGGTAAAACCAGTCTGGTAAAGGAGCTACTTGATCGGGATCGCAAGATTATGGTCTCGGTTTCGCACACCACCCGTCAGCCGCGCTGGGGCGAAGAGAACGGGGTCGCTTATAACTTTGTCAGTAACGAAGAGTTTGATGAGCTAATAGGCCGCGGGGCGTTCCTTGAGTATGCCGAGGTTTTCACCAAAAAGTATGGAACATCACAACTCTGGGTGCAGGACCAACTGGCGAAAGGTCTGGATGTTATCCTTGAGATAGATTGGCAGGGTGCGCAGCAGGTGCGACGCCTGATGCCCGATTGCCGCTCAATTTTTATATTGCCGCCGAGCCGCGAAGAGCTTGAACGCCGTCTACATGGGCGCGGAACCGATTCACATGAGGTTATAGCAGGGCGAATGGCTCAGGCGATTAGCGAGATGTCGCACTACGGCGAGTATGATTATTTGGTTATTAATGATGATTTCCAGACTGCCGCTCAAGAGCTTCACGCAATTTTTCTCGCCCATCGCTTACAACAGACACCGCAGGCGGAAAATCACCAGCATCTGTTGGCCGCGCTCTTGTCTTAGGGTGGTGATAATCTGTACAATCGCCGGTTCTCATTTTACACGTAAATTTTTGAGGCTTTTATAATGGCTCGCGTAACAGTTGAAGATTGCTTGGATAACGTAGAAAACCGCTTTGAGTTGGTTATGGTTGCATCTAAGCGTGCACGTCAGATGCAGGTAGGCGGCAAAGACCCTAAAGTAGAGTGGGAAAACGACAAAACAACTGTCGTTGCACTTCGCGAAATTGCTGAAGGTCTGACCACGCCTGCTGTTCTTGACGAGCAGGAAGTCGAGTAAGACAAACAAAAAGCCGAGTAAGACAAACAAGAAGCCGAGTAAGCTTCCAACTCCCTCGCCTTTGCGGCATCATCTACGTAGTTTTCCTCTACACTGATAGATGATGCCGAATATAGACGCCCTCTCCGACCGACTGCATGAATACCTGGATCCTTCCCAGATCCAACGGGTAAGACGTGCCTATTTTTATGCCGAACAGGCTCATGATGGCCAGCGCCGCAAAAGCGGTGAACCCTATGTCACTCACCCTCTAGCTGTTGCCAGTGTGCTCTCCGAGATGCACATGGATCATGACAGTCTGATTGCTGCCATGCTGCATGACGTGATCGAAGATACCGAGATCAGCTACGACGGGATACATAGTCAATTTGGAGAGCAGGTCGCAACCATTGTTGACGGTGTCTCAAAGCTGACGCATCTTGAGTTTGAAACCAAGGCTGAGGCGCAGGCAGAGAATTTCCAGAAGATGGTGCTGGCGATGGCGGAAGATATCCGCGTCATCATCGTCAAATTGGCTGACCGTCTACACAATATGCGTACGCTCGGCGCGATGCGCCCAGATAAACAGCGCCGCATTGCGAAAGAGACTTTGGATATCTATGCGCCTATCGCCGCACGACTAGGTATGCGAGATCTGCAGGTGGAGTTAGAGGATCTTGCATTTCAAGCCTTCCACCCAATGCGTGCCAAGTATATTCGCCGTGCCGTGGTTAAGGCGCGCGGCCAGCGTAAAGACATTATCAGCGAGATTCAGCAGGCGATACAGAAGCGTCTCGAGCAAGAGCATATGAGCGGCATCGTTACAGGTCGCGAGAAGCACCTCTACTCGATCTACCGCAAGATGAAGAGCGAGAGCCGCTCTTTCGCTAGCATTATGGATGTCTTCGCCTTCCGTATCGTAACCGAGACTGTGGACGACTGTTACCGTATTTTGGGTGCGGTGCATAACCTCTTTAAGCCGGTTCCGGGGCGCTTTAAAGATTACATTGCAATCCCCAAGGCTAACGGCTACCAGTCTCTGCATACCGATCTATTTGGTGCCCGAAATATCACCATAGAGGTTCAGATTCGTACCAAAGAGATGGACGCCGTTGCCAGTCAGGGTATCGCCGAGCATAGCCATTATAAGATCTATGGTGATTCCGATTCCGCCGTGGGCTCATACAACCGCGCACGTAAGTGGGTTGAGGGGCTGCTGGAGATGCAGAAACGCGCTGGCGATTCGATGGAGTTTATCGACAGTGTGAAGAAAGATCTTTTCCCAGATGAGGTCTATGTTTTCACCCCTAAAGGACGAATATTCGAGCTACCGCGTGGTTCAACACCGGTCGATTTTGCTTATGCTGTGCATACAGATATTGGCAACTCCTGTGTCTCCTGCCGCATTAACCGAAGGTTGGCACCGCTCTCTGAGCCGCTTGTGACCGGGCAAACAGTCGAGATCATAACCACGCCACGTGCCCAGCCCAACATGGCCTGGCTCAACTTTGTTGTTACCGGAAAGGCGCGTACCTCGATCCGACATTTCCTGAAGAACCAGCAGCGCCACGAGTCTGTTGAGCTAGGACGCAGGCTGCTCAATCAGTTCCTTGCGACCTATAACATGACGTTAGAGCAGATAGATGAGGTTAAGTTGGCCGACCTACTTGCGCGTGCCGATCTGAAAACGCTTGATGACCTGCTTGAAGATATAGGTATGGGTAACCGCATGGCCTATGTGGTTGCGCGACTGCTGCAGAGTGATAGTGAAACTCCAGCGGGTGAGGATCAGGACCGAGCTCGTGGTGCGGCTGTAGGTATCCGCGGTGCTGAGGGTATGGTGATGCACTACGCTCGCTGCTGCCACCCGATTCCTGGCGACTCTATTATCGGAAATATCTCAACGGGGCGAGGCTTGGTGGTGCACCGCTCTGAGTGCCGCAACCTCATGGGTAAATCTAAGGATGAGAATCAGCGCAATATCTACCTAGAGTGGTCCGATAGCAATGAGGACGAGTACCCGGTGTTGCTGCAACTTCAGGTTGAGTCGCAGCGCGGCATGATTGCCCAGTTGGCGATGGCGGTATCAGCGGTAGGTGCTAACCTTCTCAAGGTCGACTCAGGTGAGCGTGATGGGCAGATGAATGCTGTCACTATGGAGCTCACCGTACAGAATCGTGTTCACCTAGCGCGCGTGATGAAGAAACTTCGCTCCGTGCGACAAGTAACTAAGGTGGCACGTCAATAATAGCCAGCGTCCGGGTAGGGGAGTACCGCGATGGAGCAACAGGGGCAAGCCTTGCGTCTGATTATGATGCACGATGAGATAGGTAAATACCTACTCATTGTGCCGGCTGACATGGAGCTCAAGAGTGAGCAGGTTGAGCGGGCGACCGATCGACAGCTCAGAGCGATCTCACCTGCTGCGCTGCAACGTTATTTTCGTCAACCGGCTATGCGCCGTGCGGCGGGACAGACTAAGTTATTTGACTCTCTGCCAGCTATTGCCGATAACTCAGTAATAGCTGATGACGCCATGTTGCTTGAAGCGACAACCGGCATGCTGATTGATTTGGACCTAGCTGAGAGTCGGCTGCGTGAGATGCCTCGGGCAGATCTCGGGCAGAGAATTCCAGCGGCCAGCAACTCCACAGAAACGCTGCAGTCTCAGGTTGAGGGTGCCATCTACAAGCATACTCAGCGCCGTATAGGCGAGCGGATTGAAGAGACTCTCTCAATTCCAACGCTCTCCGTGACCACCCAAAAGTTACTGGAGCTGCGCTCCGACCCTGATGCAGGAGTTGAGAAGCTAATTCCTATTGTAAGCAGCGATCCAAGTTTGTCTGCACAAGTCGTGGCTTGGGCCAATTCTCCCATGTTTGCAGCTCCAGGGCGGGCAAAGTCGATTGATGATGCGGTTGTACGTATCCTTGGATATGACCTGGTACTAAACCTCAGTATCTCGTTACTTTTGGGTAATGAGCTGCAATTTGACACGAAAGGACCTCGCGGTGCCGTGCCTTTTTGGATGCGAGCACTGGCTACCGCACGCTTGGCAGAGCTGGTTGCACGCCAGATTCCGGTTACCCGTCGCCCCTCGATGGGATTGGTCTACCTGAGCGGTCTTTTGCATAACTTTGGTACCCTGATACTGGCGCACCTCTTTCCCCCACAATATGCCAAATTGTGCCGCGCCATCGAACTCAATCCACACATTGAACACTGGCGCCTGGAGCGAAGTTTGCTGGGTATTGATAGTGCGCAGTTGGCTGGGTGGTTGTTCAAACACTGGGGTCTACCCGAGCAGTTGGTCGAAGCGATAGAGTGGCAGCACCAGCCAGCCCAAGCGCCACAAAAGGCACCCTTGGCAATGCTGATTAATCTCTGCGGGCGGTTGTTACGAGAGCAGGGACTTAGCGATGGTCCAGTGGAGGAGTTGCCCGAGGGGATGACCGATCTGTTGGGACTAAGATACCACCAGATAGAGTCTGCGGTGACGCAGTTTGAAGAACTGCGAGAGAGTCTAGAGGAGACCGTAGCTCAACTGGCTTAAGCTAACTTTGTCGCGTAAAAAATTGCGCTCCCACAGCGGGGTTTCCAACATCCACTGTAGGAGCTAGCTTGCGCGGGCGATCTATGCCAGCTGCGCGTTGAAGAACTCTAGAGTCCTGCTCCACGCCAACTCTGCGGCGGCCTCGTCGTAGCGGCCGGTTGAGTCATTGTGGAAGCCGTGGTTGGTCTGTGGGTAGACATGCGCGGTGTAACTCTTTCCGAGCTTATCCAGCACCGCTTGGTACTCAGGCCAAGTAGCGTTCACCCGTTTGTCCAGTTCAGCAAACTGAATAACCAGCGGGGCACTGATATTCTCAAAACCTTCGCTGGCAGGCGTGCCATAGAAGGGGACGCCGGCATTGAGGTCAGCACCGAGATCGACAGCGAGTTTATTTACCAGATAACCACCAAAGCAGAAGCCGACCATACCAAGCTTGCCGTTACTGAAGCTGTGGTTTTTCAGCATTTTTGCAGCGGCAATAAAATCCTGCTCAATTTTGCCGCGGTCCAGTGTCTTCTGCATGGCCCGGCCGTCATCGTCATTACCCGGGTATCCACCGAGCGGATAGAGCGCATCGGGTGCAAAGGCGATAAATCCTGCTTTGGCTAGGCGTCTAGCGACATCTTCGATGTAAGGGTTAAGACCACGGTTCTCGTGCGCAACAAGTACGGTGGGAGCTTCGTTCATCTCGTCCACGCCAGTGGGAACTACCAAATAACCTCGGCCTTCGCCGTGGCCCATTGGTGAATCAAATTTGACGTAGGTGCCTTTGATATCAGGGTCAGTAAAGTCGACCTGGTGAGCAAGGGCGTAGTTTGGTGTTAGCGCCGCTGTCATAGCGCCTAGTGTGAGTCCGGCAATCCCGAGGGTACCCAGGCGTGCTAGGAAGGTCCGTCTATCTATATCTCCGTGAGCATACTCATCGTACCAGTCAAAAGCGACCTGGGGAATCTTCAGTGTCTCTTGTGTAAAGCTCTCTTGTTGAGTTGGCATCTCTACTCTCCTGCGTTGTTATACGCACACTGGCCGTGAGTGCGCGTTAGCCGTTTATACGACCGTCTAAGCAGTTTAGGTGTAAAATTCAGATCCGCTCAAACTCGAGCTTCCTCCACCTTTTTAAGTGTTTGATCGTAAGTGCAGACGCCGCAGTCCGCCGGCGATGTGGCGAGTCATGAATAGACTAGCCAGCTCAGCATCGCGGCTTTCGAACGCAGAGATCATCTGAGCATGTTCTTGGCTCGAGCGATCTAGATTTTCTTTGTCTACAAGCCCGCGGCTACGTAGCAGCAGCGATTCTTTCATTACTTGCTCGATAATCGCCGCTAGCCGAGGTGAGTTTGCTGCAACATGTATCGCACGATGAAAGTCGATGTTAAGCAGGTAATAACCCTCGAAGTCATCGTTTTTTGCAGCCTCGAGCATCAGCCTGTGAAGTTCGCGAAAATGCCTGAGTTCCTTCTCGGTTGATCGTTCAGCAGCCAGGGCAGCGGCTTGTGCTTCAAGCATCGTTCTTATTCTGTAGATCTCTTCGATCTCATCCAGGTTAAGTTGACGAACTACAACGATTCGCGAACTTGTCCTTTCAAGTAACCCGTCATTGACCAATTCGCGCATTGCCTCGCGTACCGGTGCGCGTGACATATCGAGTTGCTCTGCGAGGTAGCGCTCTGTGACTTTGCCTGCCAGAGCTCCCTGGAGCATGAGTTCCTCTATCCGTCTTCGAGCTTGACTGCTCAGCGACTCTCTTCTCATTTTGGTATCCCAAAAAATAATTCAAATAGATTAGCTGTATTTGTTATTTTTGTAAAATTAAAACAAATACAATGATTTAAGTTGTATTTAGGCGCTTAAAACAAAAATTGTTGAAATTAATTGTTGATTGATGCAATCTGCTTTGTGTATTTGGAATACCAAAACAAAAATAAAAGTGGAGTACAACAATGATTCGCAAACTCAAAGCCGGCCTTTTGGTTGGTGCTTTTGCTGCCGTTCTTTCCCCTGTGGTTTCTGCCGCCCCTGAACACAAACTCACATTTTCCACCTATTGGCCGACGTCGTATAACTACTTGGTCGATCCAATTTTCTCTTTCGCTGATAAGGTTAAAGAGCGCACCAATGGGCGGGTAGAGATTGAGATCTTCCACTCTAAGCAGTTGTTTGGTGGTAAAGAGGAGTTTGGCGCACTCGAGCGTGGTGACATCGATATGTCTGCACCCATGGATACCTACAACACAGGCGCCATACCAGAGTTGGGTATTGCGAGCATGCCATTTTTGTGGCCTAACCCTCGCGCTATGCAGAAAAGTTTGGATGCCGGTCTCTGGGATCTTGGGGTGAATCAGGCTATGGCAGAACGCGGTGTGAAAGTGCTTAACGTCGCTGCCGGTGGGCCGTACCAGCTCTATGGTAAGGGCTTCGAAATTCATTCTCCCGAGGATCTAAAGGGCAAGAAGGTTGCGGTGAGCGGCACAGCAGCCAGCAAAGCGATGGAATTGATTGAAGCAGCGCCCACATCAATGAGCTCTGGCGATCTATACGTTGCGCTTCAACGCGGTACTATCGATGCTACCTCGCGCCCACTGCTAACAGGTATTGGACGTAAACTTTACGAAGTGCTCGATAACGTTACCGTTGTAAATATGTCCTACTTCGCGACTGCGCTTGCTATCAATATGGATAGCTGGAACAAACTTCCAGCCGATATTCAAGAGATCATGCAACAGGCTGCCAACGAGCGTGGAGAGGAACAATTAGTCGCACTCGAAGCCTATATGGCAGAAGCTCAAAGTCTGTTTGAGAAGAACAACGTCAACTACCATGTGGCGACACCTGCAGAGCTAGCAGAGTTCCAGAAAGCTGTTGGGCCTGTCTACGACTGGTGGCGTGGTGAGGTGAAAGACGCCGACAAGTACATCAAGTTCGCTCAGAATAACCAGTAGTCCACTCTGGACCTATACGGGTGGTTGGGGGAGTCCCCTCAACCATCCGGAGTACCTCACATGCTCAGTTTCATAAATCTTTTTTCATTGACGACCTATAGGCTCGCGCAAGTAGCTGTTATCGGAACCCTCGCAGTTATCTCATTTGAGGTGGCCGCGCGATACGTTTTCAACAGCCCGACTCAGTCATCGCTTGAGATTACTGAATATTTTCTGGTGGCCATGGGTTTTCTGCCCTTGGCAGCGATATACAAATCCAATGGGCACGTCTCGGTCGAGATCGTTACCATGCTACTAGGGCCCAAGTCTCAAGCCGTATGCCGAAAGCTTGCTCTACTTATAACACTGAGTTTCTCGCTTCTGGTCGCATGGTTTGGATTTGATCTAACCCTTCATGCCCTGCAAACCAAGACCGCATCTTCATCGTTGCTCTCTTTTCCGATGTGGATACCCTACAGCTCTATCCCGTTGGGCTTTCTTGCGCTTGCCCTTGAGTCGCTTCGGCAATTATTTGAGAGTGCGGCAACTAAGGAGACTGTGTGATGGATAGCGTGACAATCTCAATTCTGGCAATCGTTATTCTATTTGCGATGATGTTCGTAGGCGTTCCGATCTTTGTTGCTTTGGGCGTTTCAAGTGTTGTCGGTATCGTGTTATTGCAGGGCTTCGAGGCTCTGTCCGTTGTTCCCGGCGTCATGTACGACCGGATGGCATCATTTACTTTGGTTGCTGTACCGCTGTTTATTTTGATGGGCGAGATAATTTTTGCATCCGGTCTTGGTAGCGATATCTACCGAGCCATCCGCATCAGCTTGCATCGCGTTCGAGGCTCTTTGGCCGTTGCGAGTGTGATAGCCTGCGCAATTTTCGGCGCCATGTGTGGTGTATCGCTGGCCGGTGCAGCGACAATCGGAAAGTTTGCCATCCCCGAGATGCTGCGCGCAGGCTACAAAAAGACCATCGCAACAGGAGTAATTGCTTCAGCGGGGAGTCTGGCTCTACTCATACCACCCAGTGTCGGCCTAATCCTCTACGGTTTAGTTGCAGGTGAATCTGTTGGTTACCTGTTTATTGCCGGTGTCATCCCCGGAATTATGATTGCATTAATGATGATCGCTTACGTCCTTGTAATAGGGTACCTCAAGCCTGATTTGATGCCAGCTGTGTCATTGGAGGAGCTAGAACGTGAACAGGAATCAGGTAATCCTTGGATTGTCACAATTCCCGCTCTTCTGCTGGTCTTTGCCGTGCTGGGTTCTATCTATTTTGGAATCGCAACCCCGAGTGAATCAGCTGCAATTGGTTGTTTTGGTGCGATCTTAATCGCGGCGTATAAGCGGTCATTGAGTTGGAAGGTGATTAAGAAAATCGTCTCAGATGCTACGCGCACAACCGGGATGATTCTGGCCATACTCTCTTCTGCACTGGTATTTGGCTATTTGTTGACCCGATTGCGCATTCCACAAGAGCTGGTGATGTGGATCATGGATATGGGGCTCGATGAGTACACCGTATTGATTGCCATCTTCATGCTCTTAATTGTTATGGGTATGTTTATGGATGTGGTTTCGGTGATTCTGATCGCTACGCCACTGCTGCTGCCGATTATAAAGACGTTCAACTACGATCCCATTTGGTTCGGTATTGTCATGGCTATCGTGACCGAGATGGCGGTCATCACTCCGCCCGTGGGGCTTAACCTATTTGTTATTCAGGGAATATCGCCTGGGAATACATCAATGATGACTGTTGCAAGAGGCTCGTTCCCGTTCTTCTTGATACTCGTTCTTGCGGTTGTGTTGCTGACAGTTTTCCCAAGTTTAGTGCTCTGGCTACCGTTTGGATAAGGACATAATGATGAGTAGTGCAACTGCCGGCCCGATGGCTGGCATTAAAATACTTGAGCTTGGCTCTTTGATAGCGGGCCCCTACGCAGCATCGGTATTTGCCCAATTCGGTGCCGATGTCATCAAGATTGAGCCTCCCAAGTTAGGTGACCCGCTGCGAAAGTGGCGCAAGATGGCGGGTGATACCTCGCTCTGGTGGTATTCGCAGAGTCGCAATAAGAAATCGCTTACTCTGAATCTCAAAGATCCAGAGGCGCAAGCCGTCGTCAAAGACTTGGCGGTAGATGCGGATATTGTGATTGAGAACTTCCGGCCCAATACGTTGGAGAAGTGGAACATTGGCTGGGAACAGTTGAGTGCGATCAACCCGAAGCTGGTTATGCTGCGGGTCTCCGGCTATGGCCAGACCGGTCCCTACGCAGGTAAGCCCGGTTTTGCTGCAATCGCTGAGGCGATCGGAGGTTTGCGTTATTTGATTGGTTACCCGGATCGAGCGCCCGTAAGAACAGGCGTTAGTATTGGGGATACGCTCGCGTCACTCTATGGGGTGATTGGGGCTCAGATGGCGCTGCGCCATGCCGAACAGACGGGCGAAGGGCAGGTAGTTGATGTTTCGTTGATTGAATCTGTACTTGCTGTCACGGAAAGTTTAATCCCAGAGTATGGCGCGGATGGTTCCATTCGGGAGCGTACCGGATCCAGTCTGCCAGGTATCGCGCCGTCTAACACCTATCCTACCCGCGATGGGCGGTTTCTGGTTATAGCAGCGAATGGAGACAGTATTTTTCAGCGTCTAATGCGTGCAATTGGCAGGCCAGATTACGCCGAGGACCCCAATTTTGCTCAAAATGACGGGCGTGCACAGAGGTCTGATGAGCTGGATCAGGTTTTAGGGGGCTGGGCTGCTAGCGTTGATCTGGTCGATGCGCTGGCGGTTCTGGAAGCGGCGTCAGTACCCGCATCGGGCATCAATTCGGTTGCAGAGGTTTTCAACGATCCGCAACTACGGGCGCGCGGCGCTATTGAGCATCACCGGGTCAATTCTGATACCGATCTATATATGCCGGCGGCGATACCCAGACTCTCTAAGACGCCAGCTAAGACGCGTTGGTTAGGACCGCAGTTGGGTCAGCATAATGCCGAGATTTTAGGGCCGCTCGGGTTAGATTCGGGTGTAATAAGACGGGTTACGGGTGAGGGTGAATGATGCTGTTATCGACGGACCCGATTTATATCCAAGAGGTAGGCATGCGCGATGGACTGCAGAGCGCTGGCAGTTTCATTGAGACCCCTGACAAAGTTGATCTGATTAACCAGTTGTCGAAATTAGGTTTGACAAAGATCGAGGTGACCTCCTTTGTTTCGCCTAAAGCTGTACCCCTGTTAGCAGACGCTGAGGAGGTACTGCAGACGATCGAGCGCAACTCCGCGGTACAATACACCGCCCTTATCCCCAATCTGCGGGGCCTAGAGCGAGCACTTCAAACTGAGCTCGACGAGGTAAACGTCGTAATGTCGATTAGCGAGGCACATAACCTCGCCAATTTGCGCTTGAGTTGCAGTGAGTCGATGGCGCAGATAGCTACAATCGTAGAGCGAAGCGCTGGCTTAAGAGTTAACGGTACACTCGCAACGGCCTTTGCTTGCCCTTTTTCCGGGCCAACAGAGCCAAGGGAGGTGTTAAACTGGGCGCAGCGATACTTGGACGTAGGGATCGACTCACTGACCGTAGCGGATACTATCGGTGCTGCTACGCCTGGGCAGGTCTACTCGCTGTGTAAACAGATTCTGACCCGTTTCCCGAACATTGAACTAACTTTGCATCTGCACAATACCCGAGGATTGGGTATCGCCAATGCCCTGGCAGGGATTGCCGCAGGTGTCCGTCGTTTCGATGCCAGCTTTGGTGGTGTCGGTGGCTGTCCCTATGCGCCTGGCGCGACTGGAAATGTCTGCACTGAAGACCTCGTACATGCGTTGCAGTTTGACGGCTACAGCTGTGCGGTCGATTTGGAGGGGCTTATTGCTGCTACTGATACTTTGGCGGCGCTGCTGCCAGAGCAGTTGCCGGGGCTTGTGCGAGCATCCGGAACAAGCAAAAAGCGCCATCCAATGTCTGAAGGGTTACGCAAATTGGCTAGCGAAAAACGGATCAGTCTCTAGGCTGCAGTGTCAGCTGCGCCTCTATTATTTCAAGCGCCTCTTGGCTCTCCATCCACTCTTCCTCAGCCAGAGCGAGTACTTTGGATAGCTCCGCCTGCTGCGCGAGCAGCTGTTTCAGCTCAGCTTTGCGCGCGTCTGAGTAGATATCTGGGTCAGCCAACTGGGTCTCAATCGCCCCAAGTTTCTCACTAGTGCTATCTACCAGCTTCTCCAGCTTCTCGACCTGCTGCTTCAGCGGACGAAGTTTTGCCCGGCGTTCTGCCTCTAGTCTCTTCTGCTCTTTGCGATCTGCAGCGCTGTTACTCTTGCTCTCAGAGCCTATTGAGGGTTTCTGTTCTTGTCGCGCAGAGGCGAGCCAAGCGTGGTAGTCATCCAGGTCACCAGCGAACTCCTCCACCTTACCGTCGGCAACCAGCAAGAACTGGTCGACTGTGTTGGCGAGTAGGTGGCGGTCGTGCGAGACCAAAATGATCGCACCCTCAAAACTTTGCAGTGCGAGTGTCAGCGCGTGACGTACTTCGAGATCCAAGTGGTTGGTTGGTTCATCTAGCAACAGTAGATTGGGTTTGGTCCAGGCGATAAGTGCGAGCGCAAGACGTGCTTTTTCACCGCCGGAGAAGCGCCGAATTGGCTCAAGTGCATCATCGCCGCTAAAGCCGAAGCTGCCAAGGAAAGAGCGCAAGCTAGCCTCAGTCGCTTTTGGGTCCATGCGCTGCAGGTGAAGCATTGCTGAAGCGTCTAGATCGAGCGCCTCCAACTGGTGCTGGGCGAAATAGCCGACGCTCAGGTGTTCGCCGCCCTGGCGGGATCCGCTTAGCAGGGGAAGATCGCCAACAAGTGATTTCACCAGTGTTGATTTACCTGCACCATTTCTACCTAGCAAGCCAATACGCTGGCCCGGCACTAGGCTCAGCTTTATACCGCCAAGAATCTGTGCGCCTGGATAGCCAAGGTCTGCCTGATAGAGTGATAGCAAGGGGGAGGAGAGCTTTTCAGAGCTGTCAAAACGGAAGGTGAACGGGCTGTCGATATGAGCGGCGGAGATCATCTCCATGCGTTCGAGCTCTTTGATACGGCTCTGCGCCTGCTTGGCTTTGCTCGCCTTCGCTTTAAAGCGGCGCACGAAGTTCTCAATCTGAGCGATGCGCTCTTGCTGCTTGGAGAATGCCGCTTGCTGCTGTGCTAGCCGCTCCGCCCGCATCCGTTCATAGGCACTGTAGTTGCCTTTGTAGAGGCTCAGTTGGCGCTGGTAGAGGTGCACAACATGACTCGCTACAGCGTCAATAAACGTGCGGTCATGCGAGATCAGTATGAGTGTGCCAGGGTAGTTACGTAACCAGTTCTCAAGCCAGAGCGTTGCATCGAGGTCCAAGTGGTTGGTTGGCTCATCGAGCAGCAGTAGATCTGAGCGGCTCATCAGAGCCTGGGCTAGGTTTAGGCGTATCCGCCAGCCGCCAGAGAAGGCGTTAACGGGGCGGTTGGCATCGCCAGGTGCAAAGCCTAAACCATCAAGTAACTGGTGTGCACGAGACTCGGCGCGGTAGCCGTCTATTGCCTCAAGCTCCGCGTGCAGAGCTCCCACCGCAGGGCTGTGCTCAGCTTCTGCCTTTGCTAAGCTCGTTTGAATCTCTCTGAGGCGCAGGTCGCCATCAAGTACGTACTCAAGCGCGCTTCGGTTACTGCTGGAAACTTCTTGAGCCATATGCGCAATCTGTTTGCGTGAGGGCAGTGAGACCTCGCCGGCATCGGCCTGAAGTTCACCCAGTAGCAGCTTAAATAGGCTTGTTTTGCCGGCGCCATTCGCGCCCACTAAGGCGAGTTTCCAGCCAGAGTGGATATTAAGATTGGCCTCTTCCAGCAGGCGAGTAGAGCCACGTAAGAGGCTTAGCTTTTCGAGTCTTATCATGGCCGCGGATCATATCACATCAGTTCAAACTGGCGTGCTAAAAAGCGTGCTAGCATAGGGTGAAAATCGCCTGAGGATGAGACCCGTGTTACCCGAAGATCTGCAGCTCGAAAACCCTTTGTGGGACTATGCGTTGAGTGTCTATCCACGCCTCAACACCTCGCTAATTGCACTACAGTCTCATGGAGCACGCGTTAACCAACTGCTCGCTGCGCTCTGGTGTAGTGCCACCGACCGGCAATGGCCGTCAGCGGTTTCGCCAGAGATTGAACACTGGCATCAGCAGCAGGTACTGCCTATCAGACAGCGCCGCATGGCTCTCAAGCCTGAGCTAGAGACCTACCCTCAACTTCGACCTCTATATGAGGCCTACAAGAGTGCCGAAGTTAACCTCGAACGTGTCGAATTAGCGATGCTTTGGGCATGGTTGCAGAGTGCGGCGCCACATCTGTCAACAAGCGCTGAGGTCAATATTGATGCGGTGCTAAGCGATAACAGTGTTGACTTGTCACTGCCAGAACGCGCACAGCTAATCAAACAGGTGAATAGCCTCTGAGTGCTGCTTAAAATAAAAGTGCTGCGCTGCAAAATTATTTACCTTGGATCGACGGCAGAATTCCAAAACGCTCCTAAAATTGGAGGATCAACTTTTATTTGGGAGCAGACGCGTGGCGCTACAACACTGGACGCAGTTAATCGAACACGGCAGCCGTATTTACATCGGTTCCAATGCCGGGGTGCCCACCAAGCTTACCGAAGAGCTCGTAGCTTATGCACCGAAGTGCCATGATGTCGAGATCGTGCACATATTGACGCATGGGGAGAATGAGTGGGCGAAAGCGGAGTATGCCGATAACTTTAAGGTGAATTCGCTCTTTATCGGCGGTAAAAATGTTCGCGAGGCGATCCGTGAGGGGCGCGCAGATTACACCCCGGTTTTCCTGTCAGAGGTCTCTAAGCTTTTTCGCACCAATTTGCCACTGGATATCGCGCTGATTATGGTGAGCCCTCCAGATGAGCAGGGCTACTGCTCCTGCGGTGTCTCTATTGATGTAACACACTCCGCAGCGCGCTACGCCCGTTACACCGTTGCCCAAGTTAACCCAAATATGCCCTGTACCTACGGTAACTCCTTCATTCACGTTGATGAGATCGACTTTATGGTTGAGGCGGCGACGCCAATACATGAGGTACCACGCCCCGAGAGCGATCAAGTGACTCGTCAGATTGGCCAATATATCAGTCTGCTAATTGAGGATGGCGCCTGTTTACAGATGGGGATCGGCAAAATACCTGACGCGGTCTTGAGCTACCTAGGGGATCGAAAGAATTTAGGTGTCCACACTGAGATGTTTAGTGATGGCATGATGGAGCTGATGAAGAGGGGGGTAATTAATAATCGCCTCAAATCGGTGCACCCAGGGAAGGTGGTATCGAGCTTCTGTATGGGTACGCGCGAGCTCTATGACTTTATCGACCACAATCCTCACATCTCCTTTCACCCCTCAAGCTACGTCAATCGCCCCAGCGTCATCGCCAACAATGCAAATGTTATATCGATTAACTCAGCGCTAGAGATCGACCTTAGCGGGCAGATCGCTGCTGACTCGATCGGCTTTGATTTCTATTCGGGAATCGGCGGTCAAATGGACTTCGTTACCGGCGCGCGTATGTCTGAGGGGGGTAAATCGATCATCGCTTTCCCATCAACTGCGAAGGGAGGCGAGGTCTCGCGCATCAAGTCTGTGCTGACTCAGGGTGCGGGTGTTGTAACCTCACGAGGCCATGTTGACTATGTAGTGACTGAGTACGGTATCGCTGCGCTCGATGGTAAGACCGTACGCGAACGTGCACTGGAGCTTATTCGTATCGCTCATCCTAAGTTTCGCCAACAACTACTCGAAGAGGTGCGGCAGCACTTCTGGGTGCCTGACTATGTTGAACAGTCTCCGACCGAGGTGCCCGAGCTGGGAGAATTACAGCAAGTAAAAGTGACACTTAAGCGCGGCAACTACATTCTGCGTCCACTCAATCCTAGCGATGAGCGACGCTTGCAGGAGTTCTTCTACTCGCACACTGAAGATACGCTGCGCATGCGTTATAGCCACGACCCCAAATATATGTCGCGGCAGAAGTCCAGCGCTCTGGTAAGCGTGAACCAGCAAGAGGATCTGGCACTCTGTATCATTGAGGACAAGCCGAAAGATGCCGAGATCGTCGCGGTTGGGCGCTATTACCTACTGCCGAATAGATCCGCTGAGGTTGGTTTCGTCACGCATGAGAAGATGCGCGGTCAGGGTATGGCGACCATTTTGTTGACCCAGACCATTGAGATAGCGCGCAAACGTGGTCTAGAGTCTATCTATGCCGTAACACGCAGCGACAACAAACCGATGCTTGAGGTGTTCGAGGAGAACGGCTTCAAGGTGACCGGCACCTACCGCGAGGAGAAGGAGTTGTCGCTAAAACTCTAGGAGATTTCAGTGTCGATTACTCTATTCAGCCACAGCGATTGCGAACTTCATGATATGGGCGACATGCATCCCGAAGCACCGGAGCGTGTCGGTCAGATTAGGGATCAGTTGATCGCTTCCGGTCTAGATATGTTTGTCGCTTATGATCAGGCCCCACTCGCTGATATTGAGCAACTCAAACAGACACATACACCGGCCTACATCAACCATCTGGTTGAGCAGGATCGCTGGTTAGCACTGCAGGTGGAGCAGGGGGCGGTTAATCCCAGTATTCAACTCGACCCCGATACGGTGATGATGCAGCACAGCTTTCGTGCTGCCCTGCGTGCTGCTGGAGCGGGCATCGCGGCCGTTGATGAAGTATTGGATACGGCCAACAAACGGGCCTTTTGTGCGGTTCGCCCACCCGGCCATCATGCAGTAAAAGACGGTGCGATGGGTTTTTGTATATTGGGTAATGTCGCGATTGCTGCGCACCACGCGCTAAATAATCGCGGTCTGAAACGTGTTGTGATTGTCGATTTTGATGTGCATCACGGCAACGGCACAGAGAATATTGTTGAGGGTGATGAGCGTATTCGTCTCTACTCTTCATATCAGGGCAACTTTTACCCCTATCCTGATAAGGATGCGGCTAAGCCTAACGTTATTCATATACCGCTTGAAGCGGGTGCCAAGGGCGAGCAGTTTCGCGAGGCGGTGTCTGGCTGGTTCGCGGATATTGATGCCTTCGCGCCTGAGTTGATTATCATCTCGGCAGGGTTTGATGCGCATGTCGAGGACCCGCTGGCACAACTGCGTTTGCGCGAATCAGACTACAACTGGATTACCACAGAGCTTGTAAAGATTGCGGATCGCCATGCAGCTGGACGCATCGTCTCAATGCTGGAGGGGGGCTATAACCTCAGTGCTTTGGGACGCTCGGTGGTAGCCCATATCAAAGCTTTAGTTGAGAATTAGCTCAGCGTGGGGCTGTTGAGGAAGCAACTGTTTTGGCGACATCGCACTCTACCTCACCAATAAGTGGCCGCGCGCGGTGAGATTTTCTAGCCAGAGGTTGTTTTCATATTGATTTCATCTTAGGTTGTCACTCTTGCTAGACGCATCGAATGCACCAGAAATCTACTTAGGGAACAACCAAATGAAAAAAGCGATTATAACAGTCGCACTTGCGAGCGCACTTACCTCCTCTTTTGCGATGGCAGGTTCGCACGCGCCACAGTCTGATGAACAGAAACTAAGCTACGGTCTTGGTTACATCCTTGGTCAGCGTCTACGTCCAGACTTCGACCAGCTAGATTTTGACATGCTCAAGCAGGGTATCGAAGATGTTTTCAGTGGCACAGAACCACTGATGAGTGATGGTGAGATTGCCGAGCAGATGCGTAACTTCCAAGAGCGCAAAATGGAAGATCAGCGCAAACAGGCGGCAGCTCTAGCCGAGGAGAACCTCAGCGCGGGTGAAGCTTACCGAGACGAAAACGGTAAAAAGGCTGGGGTGACTACTACTGAATCGGGTCTGCAGATTGAGATCCTAGAAGAGGGTGATGGCACTCAGCCTACCGCTGAAGATAGTGTGAAAGTTCACTACCGTGGCACCCTGATTACGGGTCAGGAGTTTGATAGCTCCTACGGTCGCGGTGAGCCAGTAACCTTTCCGCTGACAGGCGTCATTCGCGGTTGGACTGAAGGTCTGCAGCTGATGAGCAAAGGCGGTAAAGCGCGTCTAGTTATCCCAGCTGAACTGGCGTATGGCCCCGCTGGCGCCGGTGAGATGATTGGCCCGAACGCTACACTGGTCTTTGAAGTGGAGCTGCTGGATATCAATCCAGCCGAGTAATCGACTTAGATTTGCCTGTAAGAAGCCAGCACTCTGCTGGCTTCTTCGTTTCGGCCAGTCAGGAGGAGAGTCAGGAGGAGAGTCACCTCCTGCCTGTGGCAGTTTTGTATGCACGATCGTGCTGCGGTCGTGACTCGAGTTCTAATCAGAACGTTCTGACCCTAAAGCGGGTTTCCCGCGTATCTTCTCAGAATTTGTGGAGAAGATTTATGTTACCCAGTGATACGGTGCAGTGCCCTTTCTGTTGGGAGAGTATCGAGATAGTGTATGAGCCTGACGAGGGGAGCGATCAGTTTGTCTGTGATTGCACCGTCTGCTGCAACCCAATCAACTTCACCGTGGTTGAAGATGGACGAGGGGGGACCTACCTAAGCGCACAATCAGATGATTTCTAGGGTGCAGTGAATAACTCCCTGCAGTATCTGGCTTACTGGCTCGTGCGCAGTCCAGGCAAACCTCTTCAGTCCTAGCGTGAGAACTGGTTCCAGATTCCGTTCGATCCCATCGCGCTGATGCTATTGCCGGGGCCGAAAGCGACATCGTATACGCCCGTCTGCACTGGGCCATAACTCTCTTTCACCGCGATGCGCCAACGTTTTAGTTCGCTTCCGCTCGCAACATCCCAGAGCTGTACCAAGCCCGAGGCGGTACCCGTAAGCAGCTGAGTGCTGTCATTTGAGAAGCGCGCGCTTAGGTAGCTAATACGTTTTGGCCAGTACCACTCGTCGCCGCTGAGGCTGTGAATCAGCTCTCCGGTAGTGATATCCCAGATCTGAGCACTCCCCAGAGTTTCGGCACTGAAAGCGTAGACTTCATTTGGTGCTAGGGCGACAGTATCAATC